>JAEMSV010000316.1 GCA_016462625.1 Solirubrobacteraceae bacterium
TGGTCATGCGCTACGGCATGAGCGAGAAGCTCGGCCCGCGCGTGTTCGGCCACGATCACGGGCAGCCGTTCCTCGGGCGCGAGTTCAGCTCCGAGCCGGACTACTCCGACGAGATCGCCCGCGAGATCGACGACGAGATCCGCCGGGTCGTCGAGTCCGCGCACCAGCGCGCGATCGACATCCTCACGGAGCACAGGGAGGACCTCGTCCGCATCTCCGAGCTGCTCGTCAAGCGCGAGACGATCGAGAAGGACGAGTTCGTCGCGCTGCTCGAGGGCCGTTCCGAGCTCGACGTCTTCGGTCCCGACGAGGAGGAGCCCGGCCCCGAGCTTCCCGCCCCGCCGGCGCCCGCCGATCGGGCCGGCCGTGAGGGCCCGCGTCCGCTGCCGCGTCCCGGCCTCGCCGGTGCCGAGGCCCGCGGCCTCGACTTCCCGGAACGCCCGGACCTGCGCTCCTAGCGCCTAGGCCAGCAGGCCGGAGAGCAGTCGCCTGAAGACCGCGCGGGTCTGTTCACGTGCGGCCTCCGGATCATCCGCGCGAGCGCAGTAGAGGGCGCCCTCGTCCAGCGCCCCGATGAGCACGTGCGCCAGCGGCCGGACGGGCTGCGGGGTGATCATCCCGGCGTCGATCCCGGCCTGCAGCGCGCTCTCGACGAGGGCGCCCGCGTGGCGCAGCCCGATCTCGCGCCAGCGGGCCCAGCCCAGGACCGTGGGGGCGTCGAGTAGGAGGATCTGCTGGACCGCCGGCTCGGCGCACACGTCGAGCCATGCGTCTGCGCCGCTCTCCAGCGCGGCGACCGGGTCCGTCGCGGCATCGGCGAGGACCTGCGCGCCGAGGCGCTGCGCGAGGTCCATCTCCATCGCTTCGAAGACCGCGGCGAAGAGCTCGGACTTGTCCGCGAACTGGTGGTAGAGCGCGCCGCGGGTCACGCCTGCGGCGGCGACGATCGTCTCTGTGCCGACGCCGCCGTACCCGTGCTCGGCGAACAGGGTCGTGGCCGCGGAGACGAGGGCCTCCCGGGTGGCGGCGGAGCGCTCCGCCTGGGTGCGTCGATTGACGGGCATACAGTCTGTATGTAACTTACGTACGGTCTGTACGAAACTTGACCAGGAGGCACATCATGCCGCAGGTGAAGCTGGATCAGGGCAGGATCGCGTACGAGCAGGCGGGACCGCCAGCCGCGGAGTCGAGCGCGCCACCCGTCGTCTTCGTCCACGGCTTCCTCGTCAGCGGCACGCTGTGGAGCGGCGTCGCCGAAGCGCTGGCGGCGGCGGGCATCACCTCCTACGCGCCGACCCTGCCGCTGGGCTCGCACACCACCGCGATGGACCCCGGCGCTGACCTGAGCCCCCGCGGCGTGGCCAGGCTCGTGATCGCGTTCCTCGAGCGGCTCGACCTGCGGGACGTCACGCTCGTCGGGAACGACAGCGGCGGCGCGATCACGCAGTTCGTGCTCGACACCGACGCGTCGCGCGTCGGCCGGGTGGTCCTCACGAACTGCGACGCGTTCACGAACTTCCCGCCCGCGCCCTTCGCCCTGCTGTTCCGGATCGCGGCGCTGCCGGGCGCCGCGCTGCCGATGCTCACGCCGATGCGCCTCCGGGCCCTGCGGCACTCCGCGCTGGGCTTCGGGTTGCTCGTCGATGGGACGCTCGATCCGGCGCAGACCCGCGCCTGGGTCGACCCGGCTCTGCGTGACGCGGGCGTGCGGCGCGACGTCCGTGCGTTCCTCCGGGCCGTGGATCCGGCGGAGCTGGACGATGTCGCGACCCGTCTGCACCGGTTCCCCGGCCCCGTGCTGCTGTGCTGGGCGCCGGCGGACCGGTTCTTCACGATCGAGACGGCCCGTCGGCTCCAGGAGGTGTTCGCCGACGCCAGGCTGGTCGAAGTGCCTGACTCGAAGACGTTCGTGCCGCTCGACCAGCCGGAGCGCGTAGCGGCCGAGATTGCCGCATTCTCCGGCGTTTCGCGGACCAGTACTCCGTCTGCGGTGGGGTTGGCGAACCGCTAGCCGGGGTATCCCGTCTTGTAAGAAACGGAGTTCGGCAGGAGGTCACGGTCCCGATGCAGTCCCCCCGCGCAGGCAGGTCCC
>JAEMSV010000146.1 GCA_016462625.1 Solirubrobacteraceae bacterium
GTGTCCGTCACCGGCGGAGGGGTGGGCGCGGGAACGATGCCGTCGACGGGATCGGAGCCGCCGCCGTGGATGAAGTCCAGCGCGCCCTCGTAGCCGGTCACGCTCATGTAGCCCGAGCAGTCGACGGCGTCGGGGTCGGCGACGCGGCGCACCAGCTTCGACACAGTCTCCCCAGCCTTCCGGAGCCAGACCTCAACCTTGCCGTCCTTGACCTTGAGTCCGAACCGGTCACCGACGCCGACGGTGCCGCCAGCGCTGTAGGCTCGGAACAGCTCGACGGTTCGGCCATCCACGGCCTTCCACAGCCAGAATGCGCCGTTCTTGTCGAGCTCAAGCGAGAAGTTGCTGAGACTGACCCCCGGGTTACGCAGACAGACGCCGAGGCCGACGGAACCTGGGGCGGTCTTCGTCGCTGAAATCTGCTGGTGGTCGCCGAACTTCGTCTTCGCCCAGTACGCCGAGCCCCAGGCGTCAGTCGGCATCTGCAGGCGACCGGAGACGATCTTCGGAGTTGACGGGGCACCGGGATACACGGCGCCGACCCAATCCGAGCCGAGGCTGGTGCGCTCGAAGTTGTCTACGAGCGGATAGGTCTCAGCCGCTCGCGCTTGACCGACAACGCTCAGCAGTGCCGTGACGAGGACGGCCAGTGCGAGGGTCCACGAGGCCCGGGTAGGGCGATAGTGAGGGACGACGAGGGGCATGCAACAACTCCGTTAGTGGCTTCCGTGGGGTCAGCCGTGACCCCTGTTGCCTGCCGTTGTCGACCCGGCCCCCAGGGGTGGTTGACCCGGCCCGGAGCCGGCCGTCCCCGAAGGTGTGGAGGGCTCCGGAAAAGCGGGATGGCCACTGGTTTCCGGACTGTTGTTGCTCTGTCAGAGAATCCTGTCGGCTGTCGTGGACGACGGGGCGTTCAGAGCTGGCGCGTCGCCGTTCGTCCAGGAACGGCCGGACGTATGAGTTTGGTGTGGATCGCGGCCGCGCATACGCGGCCGGATGACCTACCCACACCCTGCTCGGTGCTAGGTGAAGAGGTCCTCGTCGCGGGCGCGCACGAGGGCCATCACGCCTGGCCCGTCGTCGGCGGTGACGTGTGGGCCCAGCCCGCCCACGATGACCGCCGGCTCTCCGCTGTCCTTGCCCCTGCGGGCGAGGTCCGCGGCCGCCGCTGTCTCGTCGGCGAGGGCGATCCACGTGGCGACGAGCTCGCGGCCCGCCCGGTCGGTGCGCCCGCGCCAGTCGGTGAGCGGCGCCAGTCCGGCGATGCCGATGGCGACATCGACCTGACCGTGGCGCCAGGCGCGGCCGAACGAGTCGGCGATGACGACGGCGGGGGCGACGCCCAGCCGCTCGCGCAGCGCCGTGCGGATCGCGCGGGCCGATCCGTCGGGGTCGACGGGCAGCGTGATGACCGTGTCCGCTGCCGCGACGTTCGAGGCGTCGACCCCGGCGTTCGCGCACACGAATCCGTGGTGCGTGCGGCAGATCAGGACGCCCCGCTCGGCCCGGACGACCTCGGCGGACTCGTCGAGCACGACCTGCACGTGGCGCGGGTCCTTGCCGTGGCGGTGCGCGAGGACCTCGGCGTCGGCGGTCGGCGCGACGTCCTGCAGCCGGACGATCCGGCCTTCGGCCTTCGAGACGACCTTGTGCGCGACGACCAGGACGTCATCGTCGCGGAGGTCGCCGGCCGCGCCCGCGAGGATGGTCCCGAGATCGTCGCCGGGCGTGATCTCCGGCAGCCCGGCCACCGCCCGGGCGGTGATCATGCGGCGATGCGGCCGAGCAGCCCGCGGGTGCTGGCGGCCGTGCCGCGCGCCGTCTCGAGGGCAGTGCGCAGGGCCGCGAGATCCTCGGGCGTGTCGACGTCGAGGGTGAATGCCTCGATCTCGACCGTCACGCACGCGGCGCCGGCATCGGCGGCGAGCTCCTCGTGGCGGAGACGGCTGCCCGGCCCGAACGAAGGGGCCATGGCGGTCGGCGGGGTGAGCACGAGGGCGTTCGTCCCGTTGCCGTGACGATCGGGAACGACCACGACCGACGGGCCGGCCGCAGCGGCCGCCAGTGCAGCTTCGATGTCGGCGGGCGCCAGGGCGGGGCAGTCACCGGGCAGCAGAAGCGCCCGCGTCGTCTCGTCGGAGACGGCCGCGAGCCCGAGCAGCGCCGCCTCGCTGTGACCGCGCTCCTCGGGGTCGGGGACGACCCGGGCGCCCTGGCTGGTGGCCAGCGCGGAGGCGATCGGCTCGGCGGTGACCACGATGATCTCGTCGATCGCCGGCGTCCGCCGCAGCGCACGCAGGACGTCGGAGACCATCGCCTCGGCGAGCGAGCGGCGCAGGTCGGCCGGAAGGGACGCCGAGAGCCGCTGCTTGGCATGCGAGAAGCGCTTGACGGGGAGGATGGCGGCGGTGCTCATGACAGCTCGGTGGCGAAGCGCAGCGTTGCCTCGGCAACGTACCGGCGCGCGTCGGGACTGGACAGCATGGTGTCGCACCGGAGGGCTGGAAGCTCTCCGGCCCACGGTTCGTCGCACACGAGGCCGTCGAGAAGGTCGCCGTAGACCGCCGCGATCCCCGTGGCGTCGACGGGGTGGCCGGCGTGCTCGAGGAAGCTCGCCGTCGGTCCCTTCAGCACGTGCCCACCGACGATCGGCGACACGGCGACGACCGGTGCGGGCGCCGCGCGCAGCGCCTCGCGCATCCCCGGCAGGGCGAGGATCGGGCCGATCGAGATGACCGGGTTCGACGGGCCGACGACGATTGCGCGCGCCCGGGAGATCGCGTCGAGGACCTCGGGCGTCGGCGCAGCCTCGTTAATGCCCTCCAGCCGGACGTCCTCGACGGGGGCGTCGCGGTGCTGGATCAGGAAGCGCTGAAGATCGACCCACGCGCCGCCGGTCTGCACCTCGGTGCGCACCGAGTCGTCGCTCATGGGCAGCACGCGGGCGGCGACGCCGAGGGCGGTCGTCAGCTCTGCGAGCGCGTCGGTCAGCCGCGCGCCGCCGCGCAGCAGCTCGGCACGGCGCAGGCAGAAGGCGAGATCGCGGTCGCCGAGGTTGAACCACACATCGATCCCGAGCTCGCGCAGGCCGTCCATGGTCGCGAACGTGTCGCCGTCGAGGCCCCAGCCGCGCGCGTCGATCCGGTCGGCGAGCCAGAAGGTGCAGAGATCCGGGTCGGGCGAGACGTACGCGCCGTGGATCTCGATGTCGTCGCCGGTGTTGGCGACGACGACGAGCTCGTCGCCGACGACATCGGCCATCCCCCGGGCGAGCTTCGCGCCGCCGGTCCCGCCGGCGAGGACGACGACCGGCGAGGTGGTCATCAGCCCTTGGGCTTCAGCGGGGGCCAGAGATCGTCGGGCAGGCCCGTGATCTTGATCCCCGCGTGCGTCTTGTGGCGCATGTTGGTGCTGATGAGGAGCGCGGTGAGGCTCTCGACGATGCGGGCCATCTCCAGGCGCCCGACGTCGACGCAGCGCAGGCCGTCGATCCGGTCGAGGACGTTGGCGACGCGCTTCTTGTCCGCCCGCTTGTCTCCGGCGATGAGGACGTCCTCGTCGAGGGCGTGCTCGAGGTCGCCGAGCGTCGGGGCGCCGACGGTGTGCAGCGCGCTGACGACACGGACGCCGTCGGGGACCATCTCCTGCGCCTGCTGCGCGGCCGAGCCCTGCCACACGCCAAGCATGCGGGTCGCCTTGCCGCTGACGGCGGCCGCGAGCGGCACGGTCGCGTCGACGACCAGCTGGCCCTCGTGCAGGACGCCCTTGAGGTTCGTGAGCGTCTCGGACTGGTTGCGGAACGGCACTGAGAGGAAGACCAGCTCATTGGCGGCGGCGGCTTCGCTGTTCTCGGCGGACGTGAACTGCCCGCTGGGAACGAGCTCAAGGGCGCGGCGCTCGGTTTCGGCCGCACGGTCGGCGTCGCGCGAGCCGAGCATGACGGGGACGCCGGCCTTGCCGAGGCGGATGGCGAGGGCGAATCCCAGGGCGCCCGAGGCGCCGACGATGGTGACGGGCTCTGACATGGGCGGGCGAGGATACCCTGCTCGGCATCATGCCCCTGGAGCCCGGCCTGACCCGCAGCGAGACCTTCACCGCGGAGGGGATCCTGCTCACGGACGTCGGCGGGACCATCGGGATCAAGGTGCTCTCGACCCCCGGGATGATCGGCCGGATGGAGCGCAACGCGGCGATGCTCGCGATGGAGCACCTGCCCGAGGGCAAGGCGACGGTGGGCTTCGAGGTCTGCATCAAGCACGTGTCGGGAAGCGTCGAGGGCGCGGAATGCAGCGCGCACGCCACGCTGCGCGAGATCGTCGACGGACGCAAGCTGCGCTTCGACGTCGAGGTGCGTGAGGGCGACCGCACGATCGGCGTGGGGACCCACGAGCGCCGGGTCATCGATGTGGCCGGCCACGCGGCGGCGGCGGGCTCGTGACGCTTCCCTCGCAGGTCGTGATCCGTGAGGTCGGGCCGCGCGACGGGCTGCAGAACGAGCCCGAGATCCTCAGCACCGAGGCGAAGGTCGCGATGATCGACGCGCTCGCCCGGACCGGGCTGACGCGGATCGAGCTGACCAGCTTCGTGCGCGCGGACGTGATCCCGCAGCTGGCCGACGCGGCCGAGGTGCTGGCGGCGGTCTCCGTTCCCGAGGGCGTGGCGCGATCGGTGCTGATCCCGAACGAGCGGGGTCTCGAGGTCGCGCTCGCGCACCGCGATCGGTTCGACGAGATCAACGGCTTCCTGTCGGCGAGCGAGTCGCACAACAAGGCGAACGTGAACCGCTCGGTGTCGGAGTCGCTCGCCGGGCTTGAACGAATGTTCGCGACGGCACGGGCCGAAGGGCTGCGCTGCGAAGGCGTCGTCAGCGTGGCGTTCGGCTGCCCCTACGAGGGCCATGTCGACCGCGCATGGGTGTTCGAGCTGGCCGGCGCGCTGGCGGCGGCTGGCGCGGCGGAGGTCGGCTTCGGCGACACGACCGGGATGGCGAATCCGCGCCAGGTCCGCGAGTTCTTCGTCGCCGCGCGCGAGGCGCTGGGCGACGAGGTGCAGATCACCGCGCACTTCCACAACACGCGCGGTCAGGGGCTGGCGAACGTCGTCGCGGCGCTGGAGGCGGGATGCACGTCGTTCGAGTCGTCGGTCGGCGAGCTGGGCGGGTGCCCGGTGCCGAAGGGCGCGACGGGGAACGTCGCGACCGAGGACGTCGTCTCGATGCTCCATGAGATGGGTGTGGAGACGGGGATCGACCTGGGCGCGCTCCTGGGCGTGGCGCGAGCGATGCAGGAGCGCCTCGGGCGGCCGCTGGGGAGTCACACGCTCGTGGCGGGCCCGGTGGATTGGCACGAGGGGGTGTGAGCATTGTGGTTCGTGAGGCGAACCACAATGCTCACACCCCTCGTGGTTCTCGTCGGCTGTGGCGGCTCGGGCGCGGCTGAGGAGCCGGGGCCGGCCGTGGTGGAAACGCCGCGCGCGGACGCGCGGGTGCGGGTGGCTCCTTGGCGCCCAGGTGGCCGGCATGGAGAGGAACCCGAACGGCGCGTTCCACGTGCTCGTGGCCGGGTAGTGCCGCGTGATCGCCTCGCGATGCTCCGCCGCATCGCCGCCTCCACAAGCTGAAGGGCGGGACCGCGTGGCCGGCGTCCGCCAGGGGAGCGGACGCCGGCACGGGTCGTGGGGACGAAGGTGGTGGGTTCCGCGACCCGGGCGCCCGTCTGTACGCGCCCCGCGGCGCCGGGCGCACGCACAGCCGAACACCCAGGCTGCGAAACCCACCACCTCAGCGCAGCGCTGAGGGGACGCTGCGCAGATCGGCCGGCGCCTCCGGGCGCAGCCGCTGGTAGGCGAACGCTCCGCCGAGGAGGAGGAGCCCGAGGCCGAGCAGCGAGCCGATCCGCTGCGCGGGCGCGAGTGTCGCCAGGTCGAAGAGGAACGCCTTGCCGGCGGCGACGCCGATCAGGCCGAGCGCCGCGAGCCGCAGTTCCCTGAGGTCGTTGCGGACGCCCACCACCAGGCCGAGCACGCCGGCGAGCGCCCAGGCCGCGGTGAGCTGCAGCTGGCCCTGGTCGTCGCCGCCGGTGAGCGGCAGGCTGATCGCGGCGAGCGACACGAGGTAGAGGCCCGCGGCGCCCGTGGCGGCCATCAGGATCCGGCGCAGGACCTCGTCCCGCTCGCGGTACGCCAGCGCGGCGCACGCGCCCGTGAGCAGCGCGACAGCGCCGAGGCCGGGCAGCAGGTCGGCGAGCCCGTCGGCGAGCGCGGTCGGGGGCGCGAGTGTCGTCAGCACCATCGCGGCGCCGAGTCCGAGGGCGACGAGCCGGCCCGCCCTGGCCACGTGGTCGCCTTCGCGGCGGGCGATCCGGTCGAGTGCGACGGCCTCGGCCAGGAGCGCGGCGACCAGCGCGATGCCTTCGAGCGAGAGGAAGGTCAGCGCGCCGACCACCAGCAGCCCCGTCACGTTGGCGATCGCCGCCCAGGCGGGGCGCGCGTCGCGCAGGATCAACCCCGTCACCAGGCACGTGCCGGCGAGTGCCGCGAGTGCGGCCAGACTGGCGGCATCGATCGCCCCGCCGGCCGCGCTGCCTTCGGGCACGAGGACGAACGTCTGGGCCAGGGCCAGCGTGATGTGGCCGCCGAGGCCAGCGGCGAGCAGCGCGGTGTCCTCGATGCGCTTCGTCGCCGACCGGGCGAGGAAGGCGAAGCCCGTGGTGGCGGCCATGAAGCCGAAGCCGCGGACGAAGCCGGAGGCGAGGTCGGCGAACGCGAGGTCCGCGAACACGACGCCGAGGGAGACGCACAGGAGGGCGAGGGAATGGGCGAGCCGGCCGGTCTTCAGGCCCCACACGCCGAGGGCGGCATGGACTGCGGCCAGGACGACGAGGAGCGCGGTGGCCGCCGTGTCGATCCCGATGTTCCAGAATGCCCAGTAGCCGATGCCGGCGATCGCGAGCGCGTTGACGGCGACCAGCGCGAGGCGCGACAGGGCGGGCTCTGGGTCCTTCACCCGGATCTCGCGGCCGATGGCGGTCGCCAGGCCGATCGTCCCGAAGCCGAGGAGCGTGAGCGTGATCTGAAGGCCGCTCGGGGCGGTCCCCATGAACGACCACCACTGCACGGTCGTGACCGCGAAGATCGCGAGGGCCAGACGGTCCCAGCGCTGCATGACCACGACGGCGGAGGCGCACGCCGCCGCGACGAAGACGAAGGCGGTGGCCGCACCGGCGGTCTCAGAATTGAGGGTCGCGCCGCCGAGGAGCGGGGCGGACACCGCGCCGAGCAGGCCGAGCCAGCCGATGACCTGGGCCTCCCACCGGATGGCGAGCCATGTCGCGAAAGCACCGATGGCGCCGGCTGCAGCGATCCCGAGGGGCATCGGGACGATCTCGTAGACGCTGGTCGCCACGGTGCTCGCCATGAAGAGCCCGGTGATGCCGGTGCCGACGAGCGCGAGCGATGCGTGGGTGCGCCCGGCCTTGCGGTGGAGGTGCAGGCCGGCACCGACGAGGAGCGCGGCGAGTCCGGCGCCCATCACGGTGCGCATGTCCTCACCGATCGCGCCGCTCGAGACACCGAGCGCGAACAGCAGCGCGAGCGCCACGATGACCGCGGCGCCGCCGACCCACGCGAGGACGCGGCCGCCGAGGAGATCCTCGAGCGACCGGTCGACGCGTGGGGCCGGCGGCTGGGGGGACCGCGGGGGGA
>JAEMSV010000147.1 GCA_016462625.1 Solirubrobacteraceae bacterium
CCCCCGAGGGGACCAACGACGGCGCGATCGCCGCCGCCGCGGAGAAGGAGGACGGCTCGGCGTCGATCCCGAAGACGCTCGTCGCCCTCGCGGTCCTCGCCCTCCTGGTCCTGATCGGCGTGCTCGGCTGGACGATCGCGCGCTGGCTGGCATTCGATCCGCGCTGGGCACAGCGCTGGCGCCACGCCGGACGGGAGGCCTCCTACCGGGCCTCCGGGGCGTGGACGGACTTCACGGACTGGGTCCGGCTCGGCAGGTAGCGGGTGACATCGCCCGAGGTCCGAGCTTGCGAGGACGGAGGGCGAAACCGAAAATTTCCGCGAGGAGCGGGAACTGTCCTCTGACAACGGTCGGAGAGCCTCCGACGGTCGATCCGGGGCCTAGACTGGAGAGTGCCTGCAAGACCCGCTTTTCCGGGTCGTCCCGCAGGTGAAAGGGGTTTGCCGTTCCGTCTGGCAGCGGCGCCAGCATGGCCACCCCGCTTAAGACCGCGGAGCGTGACCGAACCGCTGGAGAGGAAGCAGATGGAGAGCACACCGCAGACAGCCCTCATGGATGACGTGCAGCCCGGTCAGGCGCTGTCGATCAGTCGCTATTTCACGACTGCCGGTGAGCACCCATTCGACACCGTGGAATGGGAGCTGCGCGACGCGCGGATCGGCCACGGCGACAAGGTCCACTTCGAGCAGACCGGCGTCGAGTTCCCGACCACGTGGTCGCAGAACGCCACGAACATCGTCGCGCAGAAGTACTTCCGCGGGCAGCTGGACTCGCCGGCGCGCGAGCGCTCGGTCAAGCAGATGATCGGCCGCGTCTCGGGCACGATCGCCGGCTGGGGCCGCGAGCGTGGCTACTTCGCCACGGCGGAGGACGGCGACGCCTTCGAGGCCGAGCTCACCTACCTGCTGCTGCACCAGATGGCGGCGTTCAACTCGCCGGTCTGGTTCAACGTCGGGTTCGAGGAGAACCCGCAGTGCTCGGCCTGCTTCATCCTGAGCGTCGACGACACGATGGACTCGATCCTCGACTGGAACACGCGCGAGGGCAAGATCTTCCGCGGCGGGTCGGGCTCGGGCATCAACCTGTCGAACATCCGGGGCTCCATGGAGCCGCTGAGCAAGGGCGGCACGGCCTCGGGCCCGGTCTCCTTCATGCGCGGCGCCGACTCCTGGGCCGGCACCATCAAGTCGGGCGGCAAGACCCGCCGCGCGGCGAAGATGGTCGTCCTCGACGTCGACCACCCGGACATCCGCGAGTTCATCTGGTGCAAGGCCAAGGAGGAGGACAAGGCCGAGGCGCTGCGCGATGCGGGCTTCGACATGTCCATCGACGGTGACGGCTTCAAGTCGATCCAGTACCAGAACGCCAACAACTCGGTCCGCGTCTCGGACGAGTTCATGCGCGCCGTGGAGAACGACGAGGACTGGCACCTCATCGGCCGCCAGACCGGGCTGCCGGTCGGCGATCCCATTCCCGCGCGTGAGCTCATGCGCGAGATCGCCGAGGCCGCGTGGCGGTGCGCCGATCCGGGTGTCCAGTACGACACGACGATCAACCAGTGGCACACCGACCCGAACTCGGGCCGGATCAACGCGTCGAACCCGTGCAGCGAGTACATGCACGTCGACGACTCGGCCTGCAACCTCGCCTCGCTGAACCTCATGAAGTTCCGCCGCGAGGACGGCACGTTCAACGTCGAGTCCTACGAGCGCGCCATCGACACGATCCTGCTCGCGCAGGAGATCATCGTCGGCCCGTCGTCCTACCCGACCGAGGAGATCGGCGTGAACGCCCGCGCGTTCCGTCAGCTCGGCCTGGGCTACGCGAACCTCGGCGCTTACCTGATGGCCGACGGCATGCCGTACGACTCGGACGCCGGCCGCGGCACCGCCGCCGCCATCACGGCGCTGATGACCGGTCGGGCCTACGCGCAGTCGGCGAAGATCGCCGCGGCGATCGGCCCGTACGAGCGCTACGCGGAGAACCGCGAGCCGCACAACAAGGTCATGCGCATGCACCGCGACGCGTCGTACGCGATCCCGGACAGCACGTGCGTCGACAAGCCGCTGCTCGCCGCGGCGCGCAAGTCGTGGGAGGACGCCGTCGAGATCGGCGAGCGTCACGGCTACCGCAACGCACAGGCCACGGTCCTCGCGCCCACGGGCACGATCTCGTTCCTCATGGACTGCGACACCACGGGCGTCGAGCCGGACTTCTCGCTCGTGAAGTTCAAGGAGCTCGTCGGCGGCGGTCAGATGACGATCGCCAACCGCACGGTGCCGATGGCGCTGCGCACGCTCGGGTACACCGAGGGCCAGATCGCCGACATCGAGGACTACATCACCACGAACGGCACGATCATCGACGCGCCGCACCTCACCGCCGAGCACCTCCCGGTGTTCGACGTCGCGGTCGGCGCCCGGGCGATCAGCCACATGGGCCACATCAAGATGATGGGCGCGGTCCAGCCGTTCATCTCGGGCGCGATCTCCAAGACGGTCAACATGCCGCACGAGGTCACGGTCGAGGACATCGCCGACGCGTACACGCAGGCCTGGCGCCTGGGCGTCAAGGCGCTGGCGATCTACCGCGACGGCTCGAAGACCGCGCAGGCGCTGCGCACCGACGCCCAGATGGGCAAGGACGTCGACGCGAAGCCGGGCGCGATCTACACCGAGGAGGATCTGCAGGAGCAGATCGCCGCGGCAGTGGAGATCGCGGTCGCCGAGATCGCGGCGCAGGCGCCGCCGGTCGTCGCGGCCACGCCCGACGTCAAGCGTCGGCGGATGCCGCGCGAGCGCCAGTCGCTCACGCACAAGTTCTCGCTGGGCGGCCACGAGGGCTACATCACCGCCGGCATGTACGACGACGGGACGGTCGGCGAGATCTTCCTGACCGACATCGGCAAGGAGGGCTCGACCCTCCGCGGCATGATGAACTCGTTCGCCACGGCGATCTCGATCGCGCTGCAGTACGGCGTGCCGCTCGAGACCCTCGTGCAGAAGTTCTCGTACATGCGCTTCGAGCCCGAAGGCATCACCCAGAACAGCGAGATCCCGTTCGCGAAGTCGCTGCCGGACTACATCATGCGCTGGCTCGCGTCGCGCTTCCTCGACACGGACTACCAGGAGGACCTCGGGATCCTCACGCCGGCGGTCCGCGCCCGGAAGATGGCCGAGGACACGGCGCTGAGCGTCGTCTCGTCGGACACGGCCGGCCCGTCGAACGGCGGCAACGGCAACGGCGGCTCGACCCCGGCGACCCCGTCGGTGAAGGTCACCCCGGCCGTCGAGACGAAGCCCGCCGCGCACGCGCCCCAGCCCGCCACGACCCGCGCGGCCGCCGAGGCCCTGACCGACACCCCGCCCGTCGTCCCGGCCCGCATGGTCGGCATCGACGTCGGCCCGGCGTGCGGCCAGTGCGGCGGCATGATGCAGCGGACCGGCTCGTGCTACACGTGCCCGAGCTGCGGGAACAACACCGGCTGCGGCTGATCTCCGTGTGACGTCGTCTGGAGATCGCCGCTCGCGGTGATCGAAGGACGAAACCGAATTCCGCGAAGGGCGCCCATCGGGCGCCCTTCGTCGTTCTGGCCCGGCCACCGAGGGCGTCGGACCGGCCCCGTCAAGGCCACTGGTTGCAGGCCGATTCAACCGAGTATGCATTCCGCCGCGCCTGCCTGCTCGTCCTGTTCGTCTTTCTGCTCGCCGCACCGGCCACGGCGTCCGCCAGTGGTCGCCTGCTCGTCCTCGATGGGAACTCCGGCACGCTCACTCCGCGCGGCGGCGATCGCTTCGACCTCGAGATCCACGGGATCGACAACGACGTGACGTGGTTCGCCGATCGCCCGATCCGCCGCGCCGGGTCGCTCACCCTCCGTCAGGTCGTCCGCGACTGGAAGAAGATGGGCTTCGTCACCGACCCGCCCAACGCCGCCATCGAGCTGCTCGACGGCAAAGCAAAGGCCGACACCCTGATCGTCGAGCTCGGGCGCCCGCGCCTCGACGCCGAGGCCGGAATCCTGCGCGTCCGCGCACGCCGCATCACGACCAAGAGCAGCGCCCTCGCCGGACACGCCACCGGCGTCGACCGCAGTCTCCCGCGGCACTTCGGCCGCATCAGCCTGTTCGTCGACAACGCAGCCACCTACCCGACCCGCTCGATCACCCTGTCGGTGATCAACAACAGCAGGACCGACATCGTCGTCGCCGAGAACGCCCTGACCGGCGGCCAGTGGGATCAGGCGCCGGTGTTCGGCGCCCACCTGTGGACGGGGAGTGACAGTGTGTGGGTCAACGGCACAGACCAGATGTACGTGGCACTCGGTGGCTCCCTCACGCTCGCCACCGAGGGCGGCGGCACGATCTCCATCAACTGGGCGTGGGAGGATGCGACGCCTTCGGTGACCGTCTCGTCCGCCTGGCTGTACGGGACCACGATGAGCCACCAGCTCCTCAACGCCGCCACGAGCAGCCCGACGCTGCAGCTCACCCTTACGAACGGGCCGTGAGTCCGCTGGCTCTGGCGCCGTCGCGCTCGAACACGTACACGGCGGACTCCAGCTCCAGCGGCAGCACCAGCCGGCTGAGCTCGGGTCGCTCACTGAGGGTGAACGCCGTCTGCCGCCGATAGGCGTCCCAGTTGCCCGCGGCGAACTCGTGGCGGCTCCCGATCACGATGTACGTCTCCACGCTGCGGGTCGCGAAGACCGCCGCCTCGAAGGAGTCGCCGGCAGGCGGCCATGAGCAGACGACCACGCGCGGTCGCCGCCGCTGCAGCGCGACCCGCGCGTCCTCCTCGATGACGTCGGCCGCAGTCGGCACATCGCGCCAGCTGTGGTCGTCGGTCGCCGTGATGTCGACACCCCGCGCCCTCAGGAACCCGGACAGCGTGCCGTCGCCGGCGGCGATCTCGAGGCAGTCACGGTCGTCGATGAGCCGTGCGAATGCCCGGACGAGCGGCTTGGAGTAGAAGCAGTAGATGCCCCGGGGCTGGACGAGCGGCATGAGGTACCGGCGCTGCGTCAGCAACGGCCAGGTCAGGCGGAAGCGCAGCATCGACACGGGCTTGCGCTCGAGGCCGCTGCCGCGGAAGAGCAGGCGCTGGGCGAGCCAGCCGTTGACCATGCCGAAGCGCACCTTGCCGTCGGTCACCCCGGTAGCGGCGGACACGCACATCCGGCGGATCGCCCGCGCGACCATCTCCTGCCGCAGCCGCGCGTCCGCCAGCGCCTCCTGGCGCTTGACCCGGCCCTTGCCGGCCACGACCGGATCCGGTCCCGCCAGCGACTGGACGTAGCTCCGGAGGGCCGCGACGCCGCCATCGGCCAGGCGGGTGCTGATCTCCTGCTGCACGGCGGCCCAGTCCTCCGGATAGGCCTGGCACAACTCGTCGAGCGAGGGGTCCGTGCGCAACAGCGCCTCGACCTCGGCCGGACGAGGTCGGGCGGTCATGGGCGGTTGGTCGTCCTCGGCACCAAGCGGAGGGTCGCATACCCCGGGGCCTCGATCGCCCGGTCCCGGCGCGCCCGGGGCTCGAGGTGCGCGACGAGCCCATCGCGAAACCAGGATCGACACCGGAACCGCAGACGCACGGCTCAGGCAGTCGGGTCCAGCCCCGGCCAACCCGAGAAGTCGCGCGTGTCGTGGCGCGGGCCCCAGCCCTCCGCGCCAACCTCGTACGCAAAGCGCGGCCCGTGCTCGAGGAACTGCGCGATGCCGTCGATGAGCCGCTCGACGTCCTCCAGCTGCGAACCGACGCCGAAGCTCGCGCGCAACGCACCGTCGGGCAGATCGAAGCGCGCCAGCAGCGGGTGCGCGCAGAAGCGTCCGGCGCGGACGCCGAGGCCGTGCTCGTTGGAGAGATACGTGCCGACCAGGCCCGGCGCGTGCCCGTCCAGCACGAAGGCGACGACGCCGATCGCATCCGGCGCGTCCTCCCAAATCGAGAGGACCCGCACGCCCTCCAGGGCCTCGAGGCCCTCGACCATGCGGTGACGCAGCGCGCGCTCATGTCCCTCCCGGGCATCGGTGCCGTCCTCGCCGACGAGATCCGCCAACACATCGAGGGCCGTCGCGATGGCCACCGCACCGGCGAGATTCGGCGTGCCCGCCTCGTGGCGGCGGGGGCCCGTGTGCCACACCACGTCGCGCGTCGTGACCTCCTGGACCGCCCCACCGCCGGCGAGATACGGGTCGGCGCCGTCGAGCCAGTCCGCACGGCCGACGAGGACGCCGGCACCGTACGGCGCGTAGGTCTTGTGGCCAGACAGCGCGAGGTAGTCGATGTCCAGCTTCGCGATGTCCACCGTTCGGTGGGGCGCCAGCTGGGCGGCGTCGACGAAGACGCGGGCGCCGTGACGGTGCCCGAGGGCAACGAGGTCTTCGAGCGGCAGGAGCTCACCGGTGACGTTCGTCGCGCCGGTGATCGCGAGCAACGCGGCGGGGCGGTCGGCGAGGTGGGCCTCCAGGCGATCCAGCGTCGCCGCG
This sequence comes from Solirubrobacteraceae bacterium, assembly GCA_016462625.1. The sequence goes on from JAEMSV010000147.1 coordinate 6,489, forward strand.
ACGGTCGGAGCGTGCTCGACGACCCGGACGCCGGCAGCGGTCCGGCGCCACGGCAGCAGGTTCGCGTGGTGCTCGACATCGAGTGCCACGACGTCGCCGCCACCGAACGGCACGCAGGCGGCCAGGAGGTTCGTGGCGTCCGTGGTGTTGCGGGTGAAGACGACGTGGTCGTCCGCACGCGCGCCGAGGTGCGCGCCGACACGCGCACGCGCCTGCTCGTACAGCGAGCTCGCCGCGTAGGCAGGGAGACCCGCGCCGCGGTGGACGCTGCCGGCGTACGGCAGCACGGACGCGACGCGGTCGGCCACGGCGACGAGCGCGGGCGCAGTGGCGGCGTAGTCGAGGCCGGCGTACCGGACGCGCGTGCCGTCGAGCAGCGGGACCTCGAGGTCGGCGCCGAGCACCGGCAGCAGGGCCTGGGCGGCGTCCGCCCGCAAGGGGGAAAGGTCGGTCAAGGGCATGGAGTCCTCCATTCGTGGATCTGGACCCGAGGGTCCGCGCTTGCGTGCGTGCCGGACTGGACACGCGGCCTGGTCTTCACCCGGGGCACCCCACCGCGGTCGGAGGGTTGCCGGCCAGCGAGCCGGGGCTTGGCGCTGGCGCTCTTGACCACCGCCCGTGCGAGACGAGCGGCCGATCGAAACTCTACCAATTCCGTCGACAACTCGGCGGCGAACTTGAGCGCAGCTGGACGATCGGCGTCGTCCAGCCGTCTGCCGCACGGCATGTGTGCTGCGGCTCACGCTCACCGGTCAGGGATCGGCGTACGGTCCTCGACTATGACACTCATCATAGCCACCGCGTTCTGGTCGGTGCTGATCGCCTTCGGCGTCGGCGCCAGCCGGGTCTCGCCGTCGCGGTCGGACCGCGAGCCCTTCGTCCCCTGACCTTCCGTCACCCTTGCAGCGCGCCCGACATCTGCGCGCGCAGTGAGGCGATCTCCGTCACCGCAGCGCCGACGTAGGCGCTGCGCGTGGCGATGATCTCGTCGTCGAGGTGCGCTTCGTAGGCGGGATCTGCCAGCCCTTCCAGTTGCGCGATCTGGCGTTCCTGCAGCAGCAGGTCGAGCTGGTCGCGCAGTGCAGCGGCGGGGGCGGGGTGCGTGTGAGCGGACATGGCG
>JAEMSV010000148.1 GCA_016462625.1 Solirubrobacteraceae bacterium
GGTCGTTGAAGGTGAATCGCAACTCTCCGTACTCGAGCACGAAGTCGTCGCCGGAGTCGTAATTGCCGCGCCGGTCCATGAGCGTCGGCATCTTATGTCCGACTCCTGCTCCGCCCCGTGCACTGCACAGGATGTTGCAGGCGCAGAGGGGGGGCGAGTTCCGGAGCGCCGGATCCTAGCTCCGGCATGAACGAAGACGCGCACACCATCTTGCTCGTCGAGGACGATGCGGCCACCCGCACGTTCCTCGCCGACAACCTCACCGCCGACGGGTACGACGTACTGCCCGCGGAGACCGTGCACGACGGGGCACGGCTGCTGGAGACGAAGTACCCCGACCTCGCGGTCGTCGACGTGGGCCTGCCGGATGGCAGCGGCTACGACGTCCTGCGCCGGGTGCGGGAGGCCGACGGGCTCGCGAGCCGGGTCGATCCGTCGACGCCCGTGATGCTGCTCTCCGGCCGGGCCTCCGAGCTCGATCGCGTCCGCGGCTTCGAGCGGGGGGCCGACGACTTCATGGCCAAGCCGTTCTCCTACCCGGAGCTCCGCGGCCGGCTCGGGGCACTGCTGCGCCGCCGAGGGGGCATGGCGTCGGGCGGCCGTCTGCGGATCGGTGACCTCGAGGTCGACCCGGCTTCGCGGGAGACCCACGTCCGCGGCGACCGGGTCGTGCTCTCGCAGAAGGAGTTCTCGCTGCTTCGGGCCCTCGCGGCGGAGCCGACGCGGGTGCACACCAAGGACGAGCTGCTGAAGACGATCTGGGGGTTCAAGAGCCCCGGGCAGACCCGGACTCTGGACTCCCACGCGTGCCGCCTGCGCCAGAAGCTCGGCCTGCACGGCGACCGGTTTGTCGTGAACGTGTGGGGCGTCGGCTACCGACTCGTCGACGGACCGGTGACGCGATGAACGCGCTCGGACTGCTGGGCTGGGCCGCGGCGCTCGCGCTCCTGGGAGCGTGCGGGCTGCAGAGCCTGCGGCTGCGCCAGCGGCGCGAGCTCGTCACGCGGGCGTGCCACGAGCTGCGCAACCCACTGACCGCCGCGCGCCTGATGGTGGCCTCGATGCAGCGGGGCGGCGAGGTGTCCGCTCTGCGGCTGGATGCGCTGGACCGCGAGCTGCGCCGGGCGGCGGCGTCACTGGACGACCTTGCGGCGGCCCGGGTCGGGCGGACGGTGGAGATGCGCGACGACGCTGTGGAGGTCGGGGAGCTGGTCGAGGAGCAGCTCGTCGGCTGGCAGGTCGTTGCGCGGGCGTTCGGGAGCGACCTCCGGGTCGGGCCGACACCAGCCGGCCTGCGGGTCCGCGGGGACCGCGTGCGCCTCGCGCAGGCCCTGTCGAATCTCGTCGCCAACGCGCTCGAGCACGGCAGCGGGCCAGTCGATCTCGCGGTCCGGCGCCGCGGCTCGGCGGTCCACGTCGAGGTCGCCGATCAGGGGCCCGGGCTGCCGGCGCCGGTCGATGTCCTGACCCGCAGGCGCCGTCGCGGGCAGCGCGGCCGGGGGCTCGCCATCGCCGACCAGATCGCCCGCAGCCACGGGGGGCGTGTGGCGACGGCGCCCGCGCAGGGTGGGGCGCGGGTGGCGCTCGAGCTCCCGGCGTGCGAATGGCCGGCATGAACGCTCGCGGACCCGAGCGGGGAAGGGCACGGCGTGCCGCGCTGCTCGGTGGCATCGCCCTCGTCCTCGGGGGTGTGGCCGCGACCGATATGGCAGGCCGAGAGCAGGCGCTCGCCGAGCGGGTGGGCGAGCCGGTTCCGGTCTTGGTCGCGCGCGGCGCGGTCGCCGCGGGTGCGCCGCTGCGCGATCGCGATCTCGCCGTTCGGCGCGTTCCGGAGCGGTACGCCCCGCGCGGGGCGCTGCGGGCGCCGCGCGACGTGGTCGGTCTCGAGGCGCTCACGCCGATCCCGGCCGGGTCGGAGATCCTCATGGCGATGGTGGGGGACGGCGACGGGCAGCGCGGCGGCCCAGGGGCGCCCGTGCGTCCGGGCGAGCGCGTGGCCGACATCCTGGCGACGGGGTCTCCCGAGCTCGTGCAGCCCGGGTCCCGCGTGGACGTCGTGATCACGCGCGACGAGCGCGGCGGCAGCGCCGCGGGAACCCTGCTGGCGCTGCAGGACGTCGAGGTCCTCGCGGCGCAGGCGGGTCCGCAGCCGGCGGGCGATGAGGGCACGGGCGCCCCGCGCGTGCTCGCATCGCTGCGCGTGACGCTCCGCCAGGCGGTCTATCTGGCCGCCGCGCAGAGCTTCGCGCGCGAGGTCCGGCTCCTCCCGCGGGCGGTCGGCGACCGCCGCCGCGCTGATGATGCCCTGGAAACAGGAGCATCACTGAACGCGGGCTGACGGGCCGCGTGGGCATCGGTCAACCGTCCGGTCCCTCCCTGCACGGTCAAGGGAGGGCAGCAGAAGTCGATGATCCAGAGCGATGTCCTCCCGCGTTCTGCATCCCCCGTACGCACGCCTGCTGAGCGTGCTCGCGCTCGCCGCTGCTCTGCTGGTCGCGCTCGCGCTGCCCTCCTTCGCTGATGCTGCGAAGAAGAAGGCGAAGAAGGTGTCATTCCCGACGGTGACGTCGGTCAGCCCGAAGAAGGCCCGGATCGGTCAGCAGATCACCATCCGTGGTGCCGGGTACCTGGCCGGCAAGGGCAAGACGACCGTGGCCTTCAAGCGGGACGGCAAGAAGGCCCTGATGGTCAAGGCCGACATGTCGACCAAGAAGATGATCAAGATCACGGTGCCCGGGGCGCTCGCCACCCAGCTCTCCCTGGCGTCCGGATTCCCGGTCTCCACGCGGTTCCGTCTGCGAGTCATCGCCAAGCGCTTCGGCAAGCGGTACACGCCGCTCAAGCTCAGCCCCGAGATCGGGCCCGAGCGCTCGTCGGCGGTCGACGTCGAGGAATGCTCGAAGGCGCGCTCCGGCACCGACCCGCTCGGTGATCTCGACAAGGACTTCCTGACGAACGCCGAGGAGATCGGCCTTCGCAACAAGCTCGACCCGTGCAACGAGGACACCGACGGCGACAGCATGACCGACGGGTGGGAGTACTTCGCGGCGAAGGACCTGAACATCCGCGCGGTCCCGTTCCCTGGCAAGAAGCCGTTCCCCAACGCGCTCGACGGGACGGACGCGAAGTGGGACTACGACGGCGACGGCCTGTACGCGTACCAGGAGTTCAGCCTCTGGAAGACCTACGGCCGACCGAGCCAGGTGATGGAGAATCGTGACCAGCTGCTCTACAGCGACGGCACGAAGAACTCCGGCGGCCCGGGCCCGAACCAGCTCGCCGACCTCGCGACCCTCCAGGCCAACGACCCCGCATGCGGCAACACGTTCGTCCCGCCCAGCTTCGGCTACCTCGGAGACGGCTACGTCACGGGCGCGCCCGTCGAGGACGACGAGAAGGACGCCGACCATGACGGCCTCGGCAACTGGTCGGAGGCCAATGGCACGATGACGCAGAAGTGGTGGCAGGACGTCTACCCCAACGAGACGCCGTACGACCTGCGCAACTTCACCGACACAGACTTGAACGATCCGGACACCGACGGTGACGGATGCGTCGACGGCCTCGACGACCAGGACGCCGACGACTGGCCGAACTGGACGGAGTCGGGTGCGCACTCGACCACGTGGACCGACGGCGTGACCCAGTGGGCGTTCGGCTTCGGGCCGATCGGCCTGGCCGGGAACCTCATTCCGGCGTGGGACGGCTGGGCCGACGCAGTCGGCAACGGCACGGTGCCGTTCGCCGCGCACGCCTTCAACCCGTGCTTGCCCGACGCCGACTCGCGGACGTGCCGGAAGTACGTCAAGCCCGGGAACGGGGTCCCGCCGCAGGCATCGCCCGGGTACATCATCCCGAGCGTGTCGAACCCCGGAGACCCGATTCCGTGCCGGATCCTCATCACGCTGCGCTCGCGGACGATGGCCGTGTGGGTGTGGGATTCGGTCAAGAAGGCCCCGTGGGCAAGCCCCACGCCGCCCGCCGGATACACCTGCATCGACATGTAGGGGGCGAGACCTCGGCATCCATGCCCTAGTGAGGGCATGGATGACGACACGCTCGACGCGCTCGCCGATGCGCTGCGCGACCGCCTGATCGACGACGTCCCGCCCGATGGCGAGGACCTGCCCGGCCGGATCCGGGCCCTCGTGGACCGCGAGGCCGCGATGCTCGACGCCGGCGCCCGCGCGGACCTCGCCGAGCGGGTTGCCCGCCGCGCCTTCGGTCTCGGGGCGCTGGAACCGCTGCTCGCCGACCCGGAGGTCGACGAGATCATGGTCAACGGCGCCGGCGCCGTGTTCGTCGAGCGCGGCGGCCGGGTCGTCCCGGGCAGCGTGTCGTTCGCGTCCGAAGCCGATCTCCGCCACGCGATCGAGCGGATCCTCGCGCCACTCGGCCGGCGTGTCGACGAGGCGTCGCCGCTCTGTGACGCGCGGCTGAGCGACGGCTCGCGCGTCAACGTCGTGATCCCGCCGCTGGCACTCGACGGCCCGGTGCTGACGATCCGTCGGTTTCGCCGGCGCGGGTACCGGCCCGACGAGCTCGTGGCGCTCGGGACCTGGACGCCACCGCTGCACGACCTGCTGCGGGCGGCCGTGCAGGCGCGGCTGAACGTGCTCGTCAGCGGCGGTACCGGCTCGGGCAAGACGACGACGCTCAACGCGCTCACGGCGTTCGTTTCCGCAGACGAGCGGATCGTGACCATCGAGGACGCCGCCGAGCTGCGCCTCCAGCAGCCGCACGTGGTGCGCCTCGAAGCGCGGCCCGCGAGCCTGGAGGGCCGCGGCGAGGTGACGGTTCGAACGCTTGTCCGCAATGCGCTGCGCATGCGGCCCGACCGGATCATCGTGGGGGAGGTGCGGGGAGCCGAGGCGCTGGACATGCTGAGCGCGATGTCGAGCGGCCACGACGGGTCGCTGGGCACCGTGCACGCGGGGTCGCCCGAGGAGGCGCTGCGCCGCGTCGAGACGCTTGCGCTGATGGCGGACCTCGGGCTGCCGCACGCCGCGATCCGCGAGCAGGTCGCCGGCGCGCTGCACCTCGTCGTCCACCAGGCGCGCCAGGCCGACGGATCGCGCCGCGTCGTCGCCGTCGGCGAGGTCGTGCGGGTCGGCGGCGGGCCCGCGGTGCGCGACGTCTACCGGGTCCGCGACGGGCGGCCGGTATGGCGGACGCCGCAGCACCCCGAACTCGCCAGACATCTGGACGTGGCATGAGCGCGGACGTGATCCTCGCCGCGCTGGCCGCCGCGTGCGGCGTCTACGCGGTCTGGGAGGCGCTGCAGCTGGTCGATCCACCGGCAGTCGGCCGTCGACTGCACGGGGTCGTCGCGCCGATCGTGCGCGCGGGCCAGACCGGGCGCGCACCCACCAGTCCGGAGCGGCTGCGGCTGACCGCGCTCGCGGCACTCGTCCTGCTCGCCGCCGGGTGGGTCGTGGCCGGTCCTGCCGTGGGCGTGCTGCTGGCGATCCTGGCGCCGTGGGCGATCACGACCGCTACGCGGTGGCGGCGGGCGCGCTGGCGTGCGCGGCTGGCCGAGGGCGCGGCGGCAGTCGCACGGGGGTTGGCCGACGCGCTGGGCGCGGGCCACTCGATCCGCGGTGCCTTCACGGAGGCGGGGGCCCGAGCCGGCGTGCCCGGTCCCGCCGGCGACGAGCTGCGCGCCGCAGGCGCCGCCCTGGTCGTCGGCCGGCGGACCGACGACGTGCTCCGGCAGTGGGCCCGTCGGGCGAGCGACCCGGCCTACGACACGATCGTCGCGGCGGTCCTGCTCCAGCGCGACGCCGGCGGCGATCTCGCGCGCCTCCTGCGGGAGGTAGCCGGCGCGCTCGAGCAGAGCGCGCGGGCGCGCGCGGACGCGCGGGCGGCGACCGCGCAGGCGCGCTTCACCGCGTGGCTGGTCGCAGGGCTCCCGGTCGTCGCGCTCGCTCTCGCGGAGCTCGCAAGCCCTGGGTATCTGTTGGACCTGCTGGCCGAGCCGATTCCCGCGCTCATGGTCGGAGCGGCGATCGGCCTCGAGCTGCTGGCCGTCGTGCTCGTCCGGCGCGTGGTGGTGACGCCGCGATGAGCGTGAGCGTCCTGCTGGCCGGGATCGCCGCCGCCTTCGCGACCGTCGCGGCGGCCGAGGCGATCGTGCTGACCCATCACCGCTCGCGTGCACGGCCGAAGCGGTCGCGGCGGCCGGCTCGCCGGGGACCGCTGGTGGGCGTCGTGGCGGCCATCGGCCGTCGCACCGGCTGGGCGTCGGGCGGAGACGCACTCGCCGCGCGGCTCGCCGCGGCCGGCGCACCACTCGGGCTGACCCCCGCGGACGTCGCCGCGCTGAAAGTCGGCACGGCGCTCGTGGCGGTCGGGATGAGCGCGGTGTGGGCCTCCGCGCTCCCGGGCCGTCTCGGGCTCCTCGCGATCGTGGCGGCGCCAGTGTGCGGCTTCGTGCTCCCGGACGCGCTGCTCGCGCGGCAGGCCCGGCGCCGGGCGGAGGTGCTGGAGCGCGAGGTGCCCGACGTCTTCGATCTCCTGCGCGTGGCGGTCGGGGCAGGGCTCGCGCCTGACCGGGCGCTACGCGACGTCGCGTCGTACCGCGGCGGCCTGCTCGGCGCGGAGCTGGGCCGGACCGCCCGTCAGGTGGAGCTCGGCGTCCCGCGCGGGAAGGCGTTCGCCTCGCTGGCGGCGCGCTGCCCGATCGAGCCGGTGCAGGCCCTGGTCGCCGCGCTCGGTCGGGCGGATCGCCATGGGGCACCACTCGACGAGGCACTGACGGCGCTGGCCGCCCAGGCCCGCGCCGACCGCGCGCGGCACGCCCAGGAGGCCGGAGCGCGCGCGGCGCCCCAGATCCAGCTCATCGTGGCGATGGTGCTGGTCCCGGCGGTGATGCTGCTCGTCGGAGCGTCGCTGGTCCGTGGGCTGACGTGACGGCGGCCCGCCGGATGGCGGGCCGCCGTGACGGAGACGTCAGTCGTTCAGCGTGAGGACGACGCGGCCGCGGGTGACCTCGTCGTCGGTCTGACCGCCGGCGGCGAGCGCCTGGAGCGCCTTGGCCGTCGGCTCGAACTGCTTGAACTCCGGATCGCTGGTGAGGCCGAACCCGTCGAGCAGGCTGAGGATCGGCGGGAAGCCGACGTACAGCGCGGGCTTGAGGCCGTCGCCGAGGGCCTCGGCGGCGTCCTTGTAGCCGGCGTTGTCGCCCAGCGTGCCCGACGGCTTGATGGCCGCCTGCAGGGCGGGGTCCGTCAGCGCGACGATGAACTTGTCACCGGCGAGCGCGACGTTGACCGGCAGCGGCAGCTGCGGGCTCGTGACCCGGAAGCCCGCGTCGACGCCGGACGCCGAGAGGGGGCTGGTCTTCACGCCGGCGTCGCCGCCGAACAGGGTGAGCAGCCGCTCGATGACGGGGATCGCCTTCTTCGTCGCCGCGGGGTCCGTCGACTGCACGACCACGGCGCCGCCGATGTCGGTGAGGTTGGTCCCGCGCGCGAAGATCGCGGCCGGGCCCATCCACGAGATCAGGTCCTTGCGGATGTCGATCTTCAGCTGGCGGTTGAGCTGCTCGATGATCGTGT
>JAEMSV010000046.1 GCA_016462625.1 Solirubrobacteraceae bacterium
ACTTAATCCGCGCGGCTCGCTACTCTGCCCAGGTCGTCATAACGCCGAATCCGGTGCGCTCCGTGCGCACGGGAGCGGGGGACCCAAGTCGTTGGGGCGAATCGACTCCGCAGTGAGTCGTAGCGCACTACCTCGTGCGCGAGCCCGTCAGCTCACCCCGTAGGCACCGAACGCACTGAGGTGTCGATGTCGTTGCCGTGCCGTTTTCGCGTGGGTGCGCTCACGCCGCTGGTCCTGCTGTCCACCGCCGTCTCCGCCCATGCCGCCACCGGCGGTGCGACCGCGAGCGCCGAGCCGGCCCTCACGGGGCTGCGCTGCGCCGCGAATTCCGGCGTCGCCGTCGCCGCCGCCGCTGCGGAATGCCCGCGCGGGGCCGTGCTGCGCCTGAACGGAGAGAACCTGCGCTCGGCCAAGACCGTCATCTTCCTCGGCGGCAGCGGCACCCGTGACGACCGCCGCGCGACGGCGACCGAGGCCTCGCCGCACCGGGTCCTCGTCACCGTCCCCTCCGGTGCGAAGACGGGTCGCATCAAGGTCATCAGCACCGAGGGCGGCGCGTCAGCGCCCGGCCCGAAGATCCGCATCACGGCTTCTCGCCGGACGACGACGCCGGTCGCGGTCAACGGCGGCGTGTTCCCGGTCGACGGCAAGTACGACTTCGGCACGGAGACGAACACCTTCGGCGGCGGCCGCGGCCACGAGGGCCAGGACATCCTCGCCAAGTGCGGGCTTCCGGTCGTCGCGGCGCTGGCCGGCGAGGTCACGCGCGTCGCCTTCCAGAGCGCGGCGGGCAACTACGTGGTCGTCCAGGCCGCAGACGGCACCAGCCAGGTCTACATGCACCTGCGCGAGGCCTCGGCGCTCAAGCGCGGCGACACGATCGCTGCGGGCGGCCCGGTCGGCGTCGTCGGGCAGACCGGGCGCGCGAGCGCGTGCCACCTGCACTTCGAGCTGTGGACCGCGCCGGGCTGGTACGAGGGCGGCAAGCCGATCGACCCGCTGCCGTCGCTCAAAGCCTGGGCCGGGACGACCGGCGCCTGAGCGCCGGTCGTCCGGGTAGGCCCCAGCGGTTACCGCTGCGCGTGCGGTCCGCGGAACTTCTGCTTGTCCATCTCGCGCCCGTTGCCCTTCTTCGGTGACGGGCGGTCGAACGCGTAGACGGCGGTGGCGTGCGCGGCGCCGTCAGCCAGCTGGTCGAGGCCGGTCTCGCCGATGTTCGAGATCGTGTCGCAGGCCTGGTGGTAGCACCGGTCCAGGGCCTCGTCGAGCACGCCGCCGAACAGCGACACCTGCTCCGCGGTCTTCGGCTCCTCGGCTCCGCTGAACAGGCCGCCGGCGGGGACGCCGACGTCGATGAACGGGCCGTAATCGCTGCGGCCGTCGAACGCGGTCGGCTGCGTGGCCAGGCCGCGCTTGCCGAAGTACGACAGGAACGTCTGCTCGATCTCGCCGCTTGTGCCTGGCCCGGCCGTGCCGGTGTCCGAGCCGTCGCCGTCGTAGACGAGGCGCGCCCAGTTCGGCGAGCCGAGCATGTCGAAGTTCAGGTTCAGCCCGATCTTCGCCAGCTCCTCAGGCGCGAGGGTCTCGACGTAGTGCGTCGACCCCAGCAGGCCGCTCTCCTCGGCGCCCCAGAACGCGAAGCGCACGGGGTTCGTCGGCTTCGGCCCGCGGGCGAGCTGCTCGGCGATCTCGAGGTCCGCCGCCGTGCCCGTGCCGTTGTCGTTGATGCCCGGGCCGTCGATGACCGAGTCGAGGTGGGCGCCCACCACGACGGTCTTGCCGGCCTTCTTGGCGTTCTTCGGTGCGAGGTCGCCGATGACGTTCTGCGTCGGGCGGATCTCGGACAGGGTCTGGGTGACGATGTGCACCTCGGTGCCCGCCGCGTTCAGCTCCTGGCCGCGTGCGAAGCTCACCGAGACGGCCGGGATGCCGACCGGGTCGCCGAGCGTGCCGGCGAAGAGATCCGTGCGGTCGGGCCCGCCGTTGCCCTGGTTGAACACGATCGCGGCGGCCGCGCCCGCGGCCTCGGCGTTCTTGACCTTGTCGCCGAACGGGCAGGTGCCGCGCTGCAGCAGCGCCACGTTCCCCGCGGTGAAGCCCGCGAAGTCGGCGGCCTCACAGCCTGAGGTCACGGTCGTCGGGTCGGCGATGGACAGGTCGACGCCCTCGACGGGGGCGGTCACGTCTCCGCTGCCGGAGTAGTCCATGACGTTGTAGTCCTCGCCGACGGTGTACGTCGCCGGGCTGGTGGCGGTCCGTTCGAACGCCGAGGGCCCGGTCTGCTGGTAGAACGGGAAGTCGAACGTCTGGCGGGTGACCTTCAGGCCGGCGGCCTCGAGCTTCGCCGCGACGTAGTCGGCCGACGCGTTGAATCCGGCCGTGCCGGACGCGCGCGTGCCGCCGTTGGCCGTCGCGATGGTCTGCAGCGCCTGCAGGTGCTCGGTGATGCCGGGCAGCGTGACGGCTCGGGTGAGCCGGTTGGACGCACCGGTGTCCGGTGCGGCAGCTGCGGGGCCGGCGAGCGCGAGGCTCAGGCCGGCTGCGGTGGCGGCGCAGGCGCAGACGCGCCCGCGGAGTGAGAGTGCCACGGAATACCTCCTCGGTTGCTGCCGAGGGCGTGTACCCGCCCCCGCCCTGCGCCGAACGTCACATCGGTCCCCCTATGAGGGCGCCGATGTGACGTTCGGCTTGGTGGGGCGGAGGAAGAGTGCGAACGCCAGGCCGGCGATCAGGCCCCAGAATGGCGCGCTGACGCTGAACGCCGTGATGCCCGAGGCGCTGATCACGAGCGTGACGGCCGCCGCCTCGCGGTGGTCCTCGCCGGCCATCGCATGGGAGAGCGCGGCGGCGAGCGGGCCGAGCAGCGCGATGCCCGCGGCGGCCTCGATCAGCAGCGGGGGCGCGGCATGGAGGATCGTCGCCGCTGCGCCCGCGGACAGGCCGAGCACGACGTAGGCCGCGGCGGAGCCGATCCCGCCGACCCACCGCCGCTCCCTGTCGGGGCCGCCCTCGGGGCCGGCCATCAACGCCGCGCTGATCGCCGCGAGGTTGATGGCGAAGACGCCGAACGGCGCGGTCAGCACGGTCGCGCCGCCGGTGCTGACGAGGATCGGGCGCAGCGGCGGGCGGTAGCCGAAGGTGCCCAGCACCGCCATGCCGGTGATGTTCTGCGACGCCATCGTCACAAGGAAGAGCGGCAGCCCGAGCCCGACGATCGCCCCGAGGTCGAACGCGGGCGTCGTCCAGGTCGGCTCGGGGATCAGCTGGCTCCCGCCGAGCGAGATCGACTCGGTCAGCGCGATGACGACGCCGGTCGTCACGATCGCGCCGGGCACCGCCCACCGCCGGGCGAACCGCAGCAGGACGAGCCACACGACGAGCACCGGCGCGGTCTGCCCCGGCAGGTCGACCATCGCCTCCGCCGGCTTGATGCAGATCGGGAGCAGGACGCCGGCGAGCATCGCGCTGGCGATCGGCCCGGGAATCGCGGCGATCAGCTCGGCGAGCCGCGCCGACGCGCCGGTCAGGATGATCAGCAGGCCGCAGACGAGGAAGGCGCCGACCGCCGCCGCGTACCCGCCGTCGACCGCTCCGGTCGACAGCAGCAGCGCGGCACCGGGGGTCGACCACGCGATCGCCACGGGCATGCGCGTGCGCAGCGCGAGGTACGTCGCGATGACGCCCATCGCGAGGCAGATCACGAGCAGGCCCGACGCGGCATCGGCCTCGCTCGCGCCGACCGCCCGCAGGCCCGTGAGCACGAGCGCGAACGTCCCGGCGAAGCCGACTGTGGCCTGGACGACGCCCGCGACCGCTGGCTGCAGCGTGTCCCCGCGTGCGGCGCTCATGCGTAGAGCACCCAGTTCAGTGCGGTCGCCCCGCGCGCGCTCGCGTAGCGGTGGTCGACGTCGGCGGCGAACCAGACCGCGTCCCCGGCGCGCAGGTGGGCCTCCTCGCCGACCGGGCCGGCCGTGATCCGGCCCTTCGTGCAGATGACGAGCTCCTGCGTCCCGGGCAGGTGCGGCGTCCCGCGGTGGTCGGCGCCCGCCGGCAGCTGGAGCTCGAACAGCTCGGACCGGCCCGCGCGGCGCTGGGCGTGCAGAAGCCGGCCGAGCAGCCCGGACTCGGCCTGCATGACTTCGCCGGAGCCCGCCGGGATGACGAGGACGCGCGGCTCCTCGTCGGGCGTGAGCAGCGCGCTCAGCGGGAGCCCGAGCGCCCGAGCGAGCCGCCAGAGCGTCTCCATGGACGGGTTGCCCTCGCCGCGCTCGATCCGGGCGAGAATCGTCTTCGAGAGGCCGCTCGCGCGGCTCAGGTCGCCCAGCGAATCTCCGCGCGCGGTGCGCTGCGTGTGGACCGCCCGCCCGACGCGTCGGGCGAGGTCGTCGAGTTCCCCGGTGTCACTCATAGTGGACGACTGGCAACTGTAGTGGACGCCGTAGACTCCCGGGCATGTCTTCGACCCCTCCCCAGGCGCGCAGCGTCAAGATCTCGGACGACGAGCGGGGTGGGTGGTCCTCCGATCGGCCGCGCCGCGAGGGTTCCGGCCCGCCACGCGAGAAGGACATCTCGGTCCGCAACCGGGTCCTCGATCCGGGGTTCCGGCTCCGCTACTCGCCGGGCAGCCTGCTGCTCATCGCCAGCGGCTCGACGGCGCAGGCCGAGGCGTTCGCCGCCCGCGTGCTCGAGGACCGCGGGGCGCTGCTGTCGCTCGGCAAGGTCCGCACGCTGCTGACCGGCAAGGTCGCCGCCGAGGAGCTCGACGCGAAGGCCGCGCAGCTGCTCGACGCCGCGATCACGAAGCGCCTGAACGCCGGTGACAGCACGGTCGTCGTGCTGGCCACGGTCGATGCCGACGAGCGCGCGCCGATCATCCGCGCCGCCGCCGAGCTGCGCCGCCCGCGGCACATCATCCTGCTGGAGGCGCCGAAGGAGGACGTCTCCGACGAGGACCGCATCACGCTCAACGAGCTGCGCACGGCGCTCGACGCCGGCGACCTGGGCGAAGAGGGAATCCAGACCGCGCTGCGGCTGGGTGGGGCGACGATCGCGGACACCAAGAAGATCGTCTTCCGTCCTCCGCCCGCTGACGACTGACGGTGCTGTCGGACGTCGTCGCGGCCGATCGCCTGACCGGGATCTCCCTGCTCGCGGCAGGCGCCGTTCTGCTCCTCGCCGGCATCCTCGTGGAGGGCCTCGTCGAGGCGCTCGTGCTGAGCCTCGTCACCGGGAGCCTGATGGCCGTGCTGACTGGGTGGATGTCGTATCACGCGCTGCTCGCCGCCGTGAACACCCGCAAGGCCGTCCCTGACATGGAGTTCGAGCCTGTTCGGCGGGCGTGGGCCCGGAACGCTGCCGTCGCGCTGGGGCTCCTGGTGGTCCTGGGCGGGGCCGGCGTCCTCGTTGACGCGCTGCCGCTCGTGTCCGGCATCGTGCTCGGCAACGGCGGCGCGGCCCTGTGGCGGAGCCGTCGCGTCGCGGCCTGGCAGGAGGAGCGCGGCGTCCGGCTGCTCTACGACGCGCGCCCGTCGTGGTTCGGCCGCCCGGTCTACGCGGCCCCGCCGGCGCGCTGACGACCTTCGCCGCCAGCGCGCCGAGCAAGCGGTCCTAGTTCAGCCGCTGGATGATCGCGGCCTCGCCCTGGCCCTGGGCGACGCACATCGTCTCGAGCCCGAACTCGCCGTCGAGCGTCTCGAGGTCGTTCAGCAGCGTGGTGAGGATGCGCACGCCGGTCTGGCCGAACGGGTGGCCGAGGGCGATCGCGCCGCCGTGCGGGTTGAGCTTCGCGTAGTCGAAGCCGACCTCTTCGGCGATCGGGATCACCTGGGCGGCGAACGCCTCGTTGAGCTCGTAGATGTCAACGTCGGAGATCGACATGCCGGCCCGCTCGAGCGCCTTCTTGATCGCACCGATGGGGGCGACGCCCATGAGCTCCGGCTCGTTGCCCCATGTCGCGGCGGTGATGAAGCGGGCACGCGGCTTGAGGCCGAGCTCGGCGGCCTTGTCCTCGCTCATGATCAGCGCCGCGGCGGCGCCGTCGTTGAGCGGGCACGAGTTGCCGGCCGTGACCGTGCCGCCCTCGCGGAACGCGGGCTGCAGCTGGGAGAGCTTCTCGTAGGTCGACGAGGCGCGGGGGCCGTCGTCCTTGGAGACGACGGTGCCGTCGGCGAGCGTCAGCGGGATGATCTCGCGGTCGAAGATCCCGTTCTCCTGGGCGGCGACGGCGCGCTCCTGCGACTGCTGGGCGAACTTGTCCTGGTCCTCGCGCGAGACGTTGTACTTCACGGCCACGTTCTCGGCGGTCAGGCCCATCGCGATGTACGCGTCGGGCTGGCCCGGCTCCTTGCCCTGGAGCTTCGTGTTCTGGTCGTCGGGGTTCGCGGCCTCCTGCGCGCCGGTGTACCGCGAGACGAACTCGACGCCGCCGGCGATGTACACGTCACCCTGACCGGCCTGGACCGCGTTCGCCGCGTTGCGCACGGCGTCGAGGCCCGAGGCGCAGTAGCGCGAGACGGTGATGCCGTTCGTCTCCTGGCCGAGCTTCTCGCTCAGCAGGACGGCGATGCGGGAGATGTTGTTCGCCTGCAGGCCCTGGGGCAGGCCGCAGCCGGAGATGACCTCCTCGACGCTCTTCGGATCGACGTCCGGGTTGCGCTCGAGGAGCTGATCGATGGTGTAGGCGAGCGTCTCGTCCGGGCGGAGCGAGGCGAGCGAGCCCTTGAACGCGCGGCCGACCGGGGTCCGGACGGCGTCGACGATCACGGCATTGGGCATTCGTGTTCCTTTCAGGCGTGCTGGCGGTCTGGGTCCAGCGCGGGGAACAGTGTGGCAGGGAAGATCAGACGATCGCTCTCACGACACCGCCGTCCACGCGGACCGACGCGCCCGTCGTCGCCGATGCCTGCTCGGAGGAGAGGTAGACGATCTGGTTGGCGACCTCCTCGGGCGTCGCGAGCCGCCCGAGCAGCGACGTGGGCCGCTCCTGCGCGACGAACGCGCGGCCGGCCTCGTCGATGTCGGCGTAGTCGCTGCCGTCCACGAGCATCTTGCCGAGGAACTCCTCGACGCCCTCGGTCAGCGTCGGCCCTGGCAGCACGCTGTTGATGGTGACGCCGGACCCCGGGACGCTCTCCGCCATCCCGCGCGCGACGGCGAGCTGGGCGGTCTTCGACATGCCGTAGTGGACCATCTCGGCCGGGATCTGGACCGCGGACTCGCTGGAGATGAAGATCACGCGGCCCCAGCCCTTCTCGACCATCCGCGGGACGTAGTGGCGCGCGAGGCGGATGCCGGAGAGGACGTTGACCTCGAAGACCTCCAGCCAGTCGGCGTCGGGGATCTCAAAGACGGGGACCGGGGCGAAGATCCCGGCGTTGTTGATGAGGATGTCGACGTCGGGCTCGGCGGCGAGCAGCGCGGCGCAGCCCTCGGCGGTCCCCACGTCGGCCGCGACCCCGCGCACGGCGCCGGCCTCGGAGACCTTTGCGACCGCCGCATCGACCCGCTCCTGCCCACGGCCGTTGACGATCACCGTCGCGCCGGCTTCGGCGAACCCGATCGCGGTGGCCAGGCCGATCCCGGCCGTGGATCCGGTGACGAGGGCGGTACGGCCGGTCAGGTCGATCTGCATGCGGGGCTCCGGGGAGAGGGTGGTTCGTCGGGAGTCTCCCAAATTGGATCCAACTCAGCGGGCTCGTCACCGACCATCTGGCCCAACGGCGGTCCTGTGTCGCTATAGCGACACCAAACCGCCGTTCACCTGTTCCGGCGCCCGGAGCGTCCGTCAGGCGTGGACAACCGGCAGCGGTGCGACCGGCTCCGGCGCCGCCGTCGCCGTCTGCCCCGCGATCGGCGCCACGCCGATCGGCTGGCGCGCCACAGCGCCGTCCTTCACCGGGATCTGCGCCATCGCGCGCTCGCTCATCGCCGTGATCGTCAGCGACGGGTTGACGCCGACGTTCGCCGGGACGGCCGAGCCGTCGCAGACGAGCAGGTTCTCGTAGCCGTGCACGCGGTGGTCCGGGTCGACGACGCCCTGCTCGGGCGAGTCGCTGACCACGACGCCGCCGAGGAAGTGCGCGGTCGACGGGATCGCGAACAGGGACTCGAAGATCGAGGACGCCGCGACGCCGCCGGTCCGCTCGGCCAGCCACTCGGTGAAGTGGTTGGCGACCGGGATGAAGGTCGGGTTGGGCTTCTCCGGGTCCTGCGCGGTCTGGAGCTTGACGCGGCCGTTGCGGCCGGTCTTCGCCGTCAGCCGGATCGCGTTGTCCAGCGACTGCATGACGAGGACGATGATCGTGCGCTCCGACCAGCCCGGCGTGGTCATCAGCGAGAAGAACTGCTTCGGCCGCCGCACGATCTGGCCGACGAGCTTCAGCGGGCGGGTCACGCGCGAGCCATCGCCGGTCAGCAGCGTGAACAGGCCGCGCATGGCGCCGCCGCCCTTGCCGTAGACGACCGTCTCGATGTGTGTGCTCGGGTCCGGGTAGATCGAAGAGTTGATCGCGACGCGGTTGATGAGCCCCGGGTCCTTGTCCGGCGGGACCGTCACGCCGAGGACGGCCTCGGAGTTCGTGCGGACGAGCTCGCCGAGGCGCGAAGAGAGATGCGGCAGGTGGCCGTCGGCGCGCGCTTGGGCGAGCAGCTCGTTCGTGCCGAGCGTGCCGCCGGAGATGACGATCCCGCGGGCGCGGATGACCTTGCGGTCCTTCCGTCGCCAGGCACCGGACTTCTCGTGGACGATCTCCCACCCGTCCTCGCCGTGCTCACCGAGCGGGCGGATGGTCATGACCTGGCGCTGCGGCGTGATCTTCGCGCCCAGCCGCTCGGCGAACCAGAGGTAGTTCTTCGGTAGGGAGTTCTTCGCGCCGACCGGGCAGCCCATCATGCAGCGCCCGCACGTGGTGCAGCCGGTACGGGCCGGGCCCTCACCGCCGAAATACGGGTCGGCGACCGTCTGGCCGGGCGTGTCGAGGTACGTGCCCACACGCGCCGTGCGGTACGTGTCCTCGACGCCGAGCTCGCGGCCGTACTCGAGGAGCAGCTGGTCCGCGGGATCGCCGACGGCGGCGTCGGTCACGCCGAGCATGCGCTGGGCGGTCTCGTAGTGCGGGGACAGCTCGGCGTGCCAGTCGCGGATGTCGCCCCACTGCGGGTCGCAGAAGAACGCGGGCGGCGGGGTGTACAGCGTCATCGCGTAGCCGAGCGAGCCGCCGCCGACGCCCGTGCCCGCCGAGACGAAGACGTCCTTGAAGGTCGCGAGGCGCAGAATGCCGCGCAGGCCGAACTTCGGGGCGAAGAAGTAGCGCCGCAGATCCCAGGTCGAGGACGGCATGTCCTCGTCGTTGATCCGGTTGCCCTGTTCGAGCACCTGGACCGAGTAGCCCTTCTCCGCGAGGCGCAGTGCCGAGACGCTGCCGCCGAAGCCGGAGCCGATGATCACCCAGTCGACATCGTGTCGCTGGCCGCCAGACCCGTTCAGACCCATCACTCCAGCATACGGCGCGGTAGCAAATGCGAACGGTGCTCCCGCCCCAACCCCGGTGGGCGTTCCTGGGCTCAGGTCACAGCGCCGGGGCGCAGCACCGACGACCCGAGCGTCTGCGCGAGCGCCAGCGCGACATGCAGCTCCACCCGCCGCTCGGGCAGCTCACCGCCGAGGAGCTCCTCGCAGGCGCGCACGCGGTTGCCGACCGTGTTGGCGTGGATCCCGAGCCGCCGCGCGACCGCGACCCGGCTGCCGTTCTCCTCTAGGTACACGCGAAGCGTCGAGCGCAGGCGGCCGTGCTCGTCGTCGTCGACCGCGAGCGGGCCGAGGTGGCCGTCCACGAACCGGCGGGCCCGTTGCAGGTCGTCGGAGAGCAGCGCGGCGAGCTCGACGCGGCGGAAGGGGACGACCGAGCCGAGCCGCCGCCCCGCGGTCAGCGCGACGCGGAACGCGTCCTCGGCGTCGCGGTGGGTCGACCGGAAGCCCGCGAGGCCGAAGGCCGGGACCCCGATGGCGACCGAGACCCGATCGGCGCGGGGCTGTCCCGCCAGGGTCTCGATGGCCGCCACCGCGGCGTCGGCGTCCGGGACCGACACCCACGCGGCGAGCACCGCTCGCGCGTCCCACATGAGCAGCGGCCTGCCCGCGCCGAGCGCAGCCGCAACGTCCGCGGCGGCTTCTTCCAGGGGAACGGTCAGCTCGACCTCCTCGACCCCGCCGGTCGTCCACAGCACGAGCCCGACGTGGTGGCGGCGCAGATCGTGGCCCAGCGTCCGGCCGAGCGCGTCTGGATCGTGGCCGGTGCCCGCGAGGATCGCCCGGATCGCCTCCGCCCGCTGCGCGTCGCCGGTCCGCGTCAAGAGCCGCCGCTCGTCCTCGTAAGCCTCGCCGAGCCGGCGGGCCATGCCGTCGGCGTACGAGAAGCTCAGCTGCTGCGAGGCGACCATCGTCGCCAGCAGGGTCTCCGCGGGCAGGTCGAGCTGCGTCAGCTCGCCCTCCCAGCTGGCGAGGAAGGCCCCGTGGCCGAGGTGGGTCAGGCGCAGGAGCGGCAGCAGTCCGAGTCCCGCGCGGGCGCGCCCGCGCGCGGCCGCGAGCGCCTCCGGGATCGGCTCGACGGGCTCGAGCGACTGGCCGCTGCGCAGGCTGCGCAGGAACGCGCGGATCAGCTCGCGGCTCGCGCGCCACGTGTCGCGGCGCGTCTGCGGGTCGTCGGGCAGCTCGGAGACCTCGCGGTGCAGGACCTCGGTGATGTCCTCGGCGATGCCGTCGACGAGCGTCTCGATCCGGTCCGCCGTCTGGCGCAGCGCGCCCAAGACGTCCGGCGCGAGGCCCTGCTGGGTCTGCGGGTCCACGCCCGCCAGGGTACGGCGATCAGGCCTTCGCGGCCGGCGTGCGCTTCTTGCGGCGGGCCGGCGCCTTCGGCCGCACCCGCTCGAAGTCCCCGGGATTCACCGTCTTCGTCGCCTGGACGTACGAGCGCATGTAGCGCGGCCAGTTGTTGACGACCCGGCCCGTGTCGTCGGTGTACCAGCTGTCGCAGTGGGTCCAGATCGAGGTGCGCAGCTCGTCCTGGAGCTCGCGGTCGAACCGGTCGGCGACCTCGACGCGGACCTCGAGCGCGTCGCCGTTGAGGCGCTGGACGGCGTCGCGGATGTAGCCGGCCTGGGCTTCGAGCATCACGATGATCGAGCCGACGCCGAGGTTCGTGTTCGGTCCGTACATCAGGAACAGGTTGGGGAAGCCGTGCACCGTCATCCCGAGGTGCGCCCGGGCGCCGCCGTCCCACGATCCGGCCAGTGTCCGCCCGCCGGTGCCGACGACCTCCATCGGCGCGACGAAGTCCTGTGCGCCGAAGCCGGTGCCCCAGATGATCGTGTCGGCCTCGTGCTCGACGCCGTCCACGGTGGTGATGCCGGTCGGGGTGATCTCCGAGATCGCGCTGGTGACCAGCTCGACATCGTCGCGCTGCAGCGCCTCGTAGTACGAGGACGAGAACAGGATCCGCTTGCACCCGAACGGGTAGTCGGGCGTGAGCTTCTTGCGCAGCTCCGCGTCGCGGACCGACCGGTAGAGGTGCGCCTTCGACCAGGTGTGGAACGCGGTCTTGACCGGCGGCGAGTCACGCAGGCCGAAGATGAACGACTCCATCGTCAGCCACATCGCCGCGCGGCGGACCTCCTGCAGCCCCGGGGTGACGCGGATCGCGGCCTTCGCCCAGCCCGCGTACTCGCGGTTGCGCCGCGGAAGCATCCACGCCGGATGGCGCTGGAAGACGTCGGTGTGGTCGGCCTCCTCGGCCACGGGCGGGATGAACTGCACGGCGCTCGCGCCTGTGCCGATCACCGCGACGCGCTCACCCTCCAGGTCGTGCTCGTGGTCCCACTCTGCGGAGTGGAACTGCGTGCCGGTGAACGTGTCCTTGCCGCGGATGTCCGGGATGACCGGGCGGCTCAGCTGGCCGCACGCGGGGATGAGGACGTCGGCCTCGGTCGCCGTGCCGTCGCCGAGCTCGAGCGTCCAGCGCAGCGTGGTCTCGTCCCACACCGCACGGGTGATCTCGGTGCCGAGCCGGAGCTTCGGGGTCACGCCGAAGCGGTCGGCAGTCTCGCGGATGTAGTTCTGGATCTCGGCCTGCGGCGAGCACGGCCGCGACCAGTCCCGCCGCTGCGCGAAGGAGAACGAGTAGAGGTACGACGGGACGTCGCAGGCCGCGCCCGGATAGGTGTTCGAGTGCCAGACGCCGCCGACGTCCGTCGCCTTGTCAAACACGGTGTACGTCGAGATGCCGGAGCGCTCGAGCTCGATGGCCGCGGCGAGACCGCTGAGGCCGGCACCGACGATCGCGACGGTCGGGGAGTCCATGCTCTGATGGTCGTCACTCGCGAGCACAACCTGTTGTGCCCGCGGGACAGCGGGCCCCGAGCGGGTTAGGCGTTCGGCCCAGTGCCCGCTGCGGCCTGCGCCGTGGGCCTGGGCGTCCGCGCACCGGTGGCGATCGTGCGGACGACGAGCTCCGGATCGTCCCAGGTCGGCACGTGGCCGACTCCGCGCAGCAGCACGTGGTGGCCGCTCGGGTACCGCATCCGCGCGCGGTGGGCCTGGCGCGGGAGGAGCAGGCGGTCGCGGGCGGCCCACGCGATGGTCACCGACACGCCGGCGACCTCGGCCTGCGTCGGCGGGACGAGGTCGTCGAACGCCTCGAGCGTCGCGGGGAACGCCTCGCTGCCCGCGAGCCCGTGCAGCGTGTGGCGCATCTCGTCGGGCGGCATCCGCCAGGGGCGCGCCATGAGCTGCCCCGCGAGCATGCCGCGGGCGCTCGCATGGTCGGCGAGCGCGTCGAGTGTCCCGCCCGCTCCGCGGATGAGCCGGTAGGAGGCGCCGAGGCTGGCCTGGCAGAAGCGCAGCTCGCGGTGGTTCCAGAAGCCGGCCGGGGAGAGGCCCGTCGCGCTGCTCGCACGGCCCATCTTCGCGAGCTCCAGGGCAAGCGCGCCGCCCATCGAGTTACCCGCGATGTGCGGCTGCTCCCAGCCGAGCTCGTCGCAGAACGCCGCGATGGCGACGGCGAGCGCGGCGACGTTCGGGCGCGTGCCGGGGGGCAGCGGATCCGACTCGCCGAACCCGGGCGCGTCGATCGCGACGACGTCGAAGCCGTTCTCCACGAGCCCGTCGGTCACGGGCACCCAGGCGCGGTGGCTGTGGCCGATCCCGTGGATCAGGAGCAGCGGCTCACCGGAGCCGGAGCGGACGTGGTTCAGCGTCATCGACAGCGGACGGTATCGGCGCGCGCCGACGGGCGGCGCGGTTCCCTACGGCTTGACCTTGAGGGTCAGCGCCTGGGTGGTCGAAGGACCCCCACCAGTGGGGGTGAATGTCAGCGTGAGCTTCTGCTTGCCCTTCTTCAGCTTGAGCTTCAGCGTCGCGGCGCCCTTCTTGACCTTCGCCTTGGCGAGCTGCTTCTTCTTCAGCTTCGCGACGACGGTGCCCTCGCCCGCGACCTTGACCTTCAGCGAGAAGGTCTTGCCGGCCTTGATGGTCTTCGGGGCGGTCAGGGTGAGCGCGAGCTTCTTCGGCGGGGTATCCGACCCCACGACCTTGAGCGGGCCGGGCGGGTCGATGACCGTCGCGCCCGCGACGGTGACGCAGTCCGAGCGGTTCGAGCGCTTGCCGTTCAGGGTCGAGTAGCCGAACAGAGACTCCCCTCCACTGACGGGGATGAGGTACGGCGCCGACGCGTTGCCGTTCCCGGCGCCGTCCGTCGTGACGAAGGGCGAGGCGACGAGCCGCGCCGTCGGATCGGAGGCGTCGCAGCTCAAGGCGGCGTACCAGGTGACCTGGTAGCCGGTGAGCGGCGCGTCGGCGACCCGGCCGGTGATCGCACTCGTCGTCGCGGAGTCCGGGATCGGCGGTTTCGGCACCTCGCTGCTGCCGCCACCCGGCGGGGGCGGCGGAGGCACCGGGCCGGTGATCGCGTCGACCTTGACCGGCGTCGCGGCGACGGACTGGCCGCCGGACGCGCGGCTCGAGTAGTAGACCTTCGACGTGATGGTCGCCGAGCCGGGCGCGTCCGTGGCCTTCAGCGTCTTGGTGGCGACCGATGTCTCCCCGGGCAGCAGGTGCTTGGTGCCGGGGTCGGTGATCGGGTCGATGAGCTTCGGGTAGCTGCCGCTGAGGGCCGTCGACCCGAAGAAGTCGACCTGCCAGTTGACGTTGTCGTAGGGCGCCTGCCCGCCGACCACGGTCGCCGTCGAGGTGATCACGCGCGAGGTGCCCTTCTGGATCTGGCTGCCGCCCGTGTCGAGCTCGACCTTCAGCGTGCCCTGAGGGAGCGGGTTGATCGTCTCGGTGATGTCGCTGTTGCCGACGGCCGCGCCACGGGTCGGCCAGCGCAGGCCGGGCGCGCTCGTCGGGCCGCTCTCCGTCCGGGTGACCGGATCCATGATCAGCGTCCACGAGCTGTTCGCGGGCAGGGCGAACTTCCACTTCGGGTTCTGCCCGCTGCCGCCGGTGCTCGTGACCTTCACGCAGTCGAAGCCCGTATCGGACGTCGGCGTGATCGTCCGCGTCGGGCAGTTCGCGTACGTCGGGTTGGTGCCGGCCCGTACCGCGTATGCGGGCTTGCCCGAGATGAAGTTGACGGCGTTCGTCGTGTTCACGTACACCGAGCGGAACTTGGGGCGCGCGTACAGCGCGAAGCCCTTCCGGTGCTGCACGACGGTCGTCCCGATCTGGTTGAAGGCGACACCGGTCTGGTAGAAGTCGCCCTCGTTGCCGATCCCGCGTGGCTTGTAGCGGATCTTGCACGTCGTGGTCTCGCCGGTGCAGCCCTCGACGATCTCGACCGGGTTGGACCCGACCTGTGGGGAGAACTTCCACGCGACGTTCGAGAACAGGCAGATGTTCATCGGGCCCGGCACGCAGTTCTCGGGGTACGGGACGCCGAACGCCGGCAGTGGGTTCGCACCCGCATTGAGCGTGACCATGCTGTCGAGCTCGACGGTTCGGACGTCCTGGCTGTCCATCTGCGCGGCGCCATGGCCGCCGACGCATCCGGCGACGTAGTAGAAGCAGTCCGGCGCTGGCGGGGTGTCCGCGGAGGCGGTCGCCGGCATGGCGAGGAGGAACGCGGCGAGGATGAAGGCGGCCCAGCGGGCCCGGAGCGGAAGCATCGGCGCGGAATCTTGCTCCCCCGCGGCCCGATGTGCAAGAAACCGGTTACGTACGCGTGCGTAGGGTGGCCATCACGAGGCCGGCCGCCTGCTCGGCCAGCGCCATGATCCGCTCAACCGGGTACGCGTCGGGCTCGGTGATGACCAGGCGCGCGGCATGCTCGGAGGCGCCCTGGGCGATGTGGGCGGTCAGCTCGAGGTCGACGGTCTCAGGATCGACGCCCTCGCGCGCCAGGCCGGCGGCGAACACCGCCGCGAGCTGCGCCCGCACCTGCGCGCGGATCCGCTCGATGCGCTCGTGCAGCGACCGGGGTGCGCCCTCGGCGGGAATGAGCACGAGGTGCCAGGTCAGCGGGGTGGAGGCGACGGCTTCGAGCCAGCCCCGGAGCGCGTCGGTCGCGATGTCGAGGACCGGTCGGTCGTCGGCTGCCGCCGGAATCGTCTCGGCGAGCTGACTGATCGCGCGCATCTGCTCGCGGTCGAGGAGGGCGTTCAGCAGGCCGCTGAGGTCGGTGAAGTGGCCGTAGATGACGGGGCGGGTGATGCCCGCCGCGCGCGCGACGGCGTCGATCGACAGGGCGGCGAACCCGTCGCGGGCGATGATCTGAAGCGTCGTGTCGAGCAGCTGCTCACGGCGCTCCGTGCCGGTCATGCGAGCCATCACTTGACATTCTACTTACACGGCCGTAAGTTACGCAACTGCAAGTTACGGCAGCGCAACCTCTCCTCCCCAAGGAACGAGCCCCGTGTACTCGAACCCGACGCCCGACCACGACATCGTCGTCGTGGGTTCCGGCTTCTCCGGCCTCGGCGCCGCCATCCGGCTGCGCCAGGAGGGCCGCACCGACCTCGTCGTGCTCGAACGGGGCGCCACCGTCGGCGGGACGTGGCGGGACAACACATACCCCGGCTGCGCCTGCGACGTGCCGAGTCACCTGTACTCCTTCTCCTTCGCACAGAACCCGGACTGGTCACGCACCTTCTCGCCGCAGGAGGAGATCCGGCAGTACATGGAGCGGACCGTCGACGAGTTCGGCATCCGCCCGCTGATCCGCTTCAACGCGGGGATGACCGCCGCCGCGTGGGACGAACACGCCCAGCTCTGGCGCCTGACGATCAACGGCACCGAGACGCTGACCTGCCGCGTGCTCGTCGGTGGCCTCGGCCCGCTGAACCGCCCGGCGTACCCGAAGGTCGGCGGCCGCGAGGACTTCGCCGGCACCCAGTTCCACTCCCAGCAGTGGGACCACGAGCATGACCTCACGGGCAAGCGCGTGGCGGTCATCGGCACGGGCGCGAGTGCCATCCAGTTCATCCCGGAGGTCGCGAAGACCGCGGCGGCCGTCGACGTCTTCCAGCGCACCGCGCCGTGGGTCCTCCCGAAGCCCGACCGCGCCGTCCGCCCGCGGATCCGCTCGCTCTTCAAGCACGTCCCCGGCCTGCTGAACGCGTACCGCGCGTCGATCTACTGGCGCCTGGAGGCGCGGGTCTTCGGCTTCGACCACCCGGGCGCGCTGTTCCTCGGCGAGCGCCTGGCCAAGAGCTACGCCGCGGCGAAGATCAAGGACCCGGAGCTGCTGAAGAAGGTCATCCCGGACTACAAGATGGGCTGCAAGCGGATCCTGCTGTCCAACAACTACATGCGCGCGCTCGCGAAGGACCACGTCGACGTCATCACGACGCACATCGAGCAGATCACCGAGCGCGGCATCCGCACGGTCGACGGCACCGAGCGCGCCTACGACACGATCATCTACGGCACCGGCTTCAAGGTCACCGAGCCGTACACGGAGCTCGACATCACCGGCCGCGGCGGCGTCTCGCTGTCGGAGAAGTGGACCGCCGGCGGCACCGAGGCGCACCGCGGCTGCACGGTCGACGGCTTCCCGAACATGTTCCTGCTCGTCGGGCCGAACACCGGGCTCGGGCACAACTCGATCATCTACATGATCGAGGCGCAGGTGGACTACGTCCTCGACGCGTTGCGCCAGATGGACGCGCGGCGCGCCGTCGCCGTCGACGTCAAGCCCGAGGCGCTGCGCGCGTACAACAACGACATCCAGAAGAAGCTCGCCACGACGGTGTGGCAGGACGGCGGCTGCGCCTCCTACTACCAGGACGAGCACGGCGTGAACCGGGCGATCTGGCCCGGTCACACCTACACCTTCCGCAAGCTGGTGCGCGAGTTCGACGCGCCGAACTACGAGTTGATCCCCGCGGCCGTCCCGGCCGTCGTGGCCTAGGAGGACGAACCATGGGTCAGAAGTACGACGTCAACGGGCGCACCGTGTTCATCACGGGCGCCGCTCGCGGCATCGGCGCCGAGAGCGCCCGCCGGCTCCACGGCAAGGGCGCGAACGTCGCGCTCGTCGGCCTGGAGCCCGAGCGCCTGGAGGCGCTCGCCGCCGAGCTCGGCGAGGACCGGACCCTCGTCTACGAGGCCGACACGACCGACGCCGGCGCCCTCGAGCGCGCGGCCGCCGCGACCGTCGAGCGCTTCGGCGGGATCGACGTCGCGATCGCCAACGCGGGCATCCAGCGCTCCGGCGCGGTGCTCACCGCGGACCCCGACGCGATCGAGCGCACCATCGAGGTCAACCTCCTCGGCGTCTGGCGGACCGACCGCGCCGTCCTGCCGCACATCGTCGAGCGCAAGGGCTACCTGCTGAACATCGCGTCGCTCGCGGCGATCAGCCACGCGCCGCTGATGTCCGGCTACACCGCGTCGAAGGCCGGGGTGGAGGCGTTCACCGACGCGCTGCGGGTCGAGACCGCGCCGACCGGCGCGCGCATCGGCTGCGCGTACTTCGGCTTCATCGACACCGACATCGTCCGCGGTTCGTTCGCGCAGCCCTCGAACCAGGCGATGCTGAAGATGCTGCCGGGTCCGATCAAGAACCCCGTCCCGCTCTCGCAGGCGGTCGACGCGATCGACAAGGGCATCGAGCGCCGCTCGGCTCGGCTGTGGGCGCCGCGCTTCGTCGGGCCCGCGATGGTCTTCCGCGGCGTGTTCCAGCCGCTGAGCGAGTGGCGCATGATCAAGTTCGGTCAGAAGGACGTCGCCGAGGCCGTCCGCCTGGCCGATCCGGCGACCGGCGCGGACCGTCCCGAGGACCCGCTTCTGGGGGCCGCGACGATCTCCAGCGATCCGGAGCGTCCCACGGTTTCCGCCTAGCGGTCGTGAAGCGGTCGTGAAGGGAACACGGGTGTGTCAGATCCCCTGCACCTGCGGGGAAGATTCGTCCCAATACGCCGGTCCTGCTTGCTACTCTGCGCGCGAACGAGCCTGGGCCCGATAGCCCAGGAAATAGCAGTGTGAGGCGCCCGCAGTCGTTGCTCGAAGCACCCTCCGCGATCGCAGTGCACTCAGGACATCCCGTGGAGGATCCACATGGCAACCGGAACCGTGAAGTGGTTCAGTGACGAGAAGGGCTTCGGGTTCATCACGCCCGACGAGGGTGGCAAGGACCTGTTCGTCCACCACACCGGGATCAACGCCGAGGGCTACAAGTCCCTTGCCGAGGGTGCCCGCGTCACGTATGAGGCCGAGTCGGGCGACAAGGGCCCGAAGGCCGTCAACGTCACTGCTGTCTAGGCAGCGACCGCCTCATCTGCTGTAGCCCGGAGCACGAGATAGTGCTCCGGGTTCAGCTGCTTCGTCGCGCGCTCGTACTCGAACATGAAGCCCGGCCAATTGTTCACGACCCGGCCGGCGTCGTTCGTGTACCAGCTGTTGCAGCGCGTCCAGACCGAATCGCGCAGCTGCGCCTGGATGTGTTCGTCGAACGCCCGCTCCACGTCCTCGCGGACCTCGAACGCCACGCCTGAGCCGCCCTCGGCGCGCAGCCGGCGGACCGCGTCGGCGATGTAGGTCGCCTGGGCCTCGAGCATGACGATGATCGAGCCCACCCCGAGGTTCGTGTTCGGCCCGTACAGCAGGAACATGTTCGGGAACCGCGGGACGGTCAGCCCGTAGAACGCGTGCGCTCCGCCCTGCCACGTGCCGGCGAGCGTCTCGCCGCCGGTGCCCACGATCTCCATCGGCGCGACGAACGCCTGGGCGTCGAACCCGGTGCCCCAGATGATCGTGTCGGTGGCGTGTTCGATGCCGTCCGCCGTGACGATGCCGGTCGGCGTGATCTCCGTGATGGCCTCGTCGACCAGGTCGACGTTGTCCCGCGTCAGCGCTTCGTAGAAGTACGACGAGAACAGGATGCGCTTGCAGCCGATGTCGTACGACGGGGTGAGCCGGCGGCGCAGATCGCGGTCGCGGACGTACCGGAAGAGGTGGAACTTCGACCAGCCGCGGAGGTACAGCTCGATCGCCCGATTGCCTCTCAGCCCCTTGACCATCGTCTCCATGAACCACCGCATGTATCCGCGGCGGAAGCGCTGCACCCCGGGCACGTGGGCGATGGCCCAGCGCATGGGCGCGGGGTAGATGGGGTTCTTGCGGGCCAGCATGTAGTTCGGGGTGCGCTGGAAGACGTCGAGGTGCGCGACGTGCTCGGCGACCTGGGGAATGAACTGGACTGCGCTCGCTCCGGTGCCGACCACCGCGACGCGCTCGCCGCGCAGGTCGTGGTGGTGGTCCCACTGGGCGGAGTGGAACTGGTGGCCGGCGAACGTGTCGCGGCCGGGGATGCTGGGCGTCACCGGAATGCTCAGCTGGCCGCAGGCGGGGACGAACACGTCGGCCTCGTGGATCTCGCCGTCGGCGAGCTCCAGCTGCCAGCGCAGCGTGTCCTCGTCCCACGTCGCCCGGGTGATCTCGGTGGAGAACCGGATGTGCGGGCGGACGCCGAATCGGTCGGCGCACTCGGCGAGGTAGTCGTGGATCTCCGCCTGCGGCGAGCACGGGCGGGTCCAGTCGCGCCGCTGCGCGTAGGAGAACGAGTAGAGGTACGACGGGACGTCGCACGCCGAGCCGGGGTAGGTGTTCTCCCGCCAGACCCCGCCGAGGTCGCCGGACTTCTCGAAGACGGTGAGGTCGGTGATGCCCTCGCCGAGCAGTGCGATCGCTGCGGCGAGTCCGCCGAAGCCTGCGCCGACGATCGCGACAGACGGGCCGTTCGTAGCCATGCGCGCAGTCTATGTCGCGGGGCGGGGCGCTACGCCGCGTTGGGGAGCGACACGTCGTTCTCCGGCGGGAGCTGGATCCCGTCGCGGAGGAGCGCGCCGGCGTGAGCCACGTCGGCGGGGCGCGAGTAGAGGTAACCCTGACCGAGCACCGGGCCCATCCCGCGGAGCACGATGGCCTGGCTGGTGGTCTCGATGCCCTCGGCGACGACGGTGATGTCGAGGGCGTGGGCGAGGTTGATGATGCCCTGCGCGAGCTGCGCCTGGCCGTCGTCGAGGTCGATCGCGTCGATGAAGGCCTTGTCGACCTTCAGCACGTCGACCGGCAGCTGGCGGAGGTACGCGAGGACGGAGTGGCCCGTGCCGAAGTCGTCGATCGCGACGCGGACGCCGAGGGCGATGAGCGCGGCGAGCTCCTCGGCCATGGCCTCGGGTCGCTCGACGAGCACGCTCTCGGTGATCTCCAGCTGGAGCTGACGCGGGTCGAGGCCGGTCTTGGTGAGCGTGTCGCGGACCATGTCGTGCATGCCCGGGTCGGCCATCTGCAGCGCCGACACGTTCACGCTGACGTGCTGGCCGGCGTTCGCCTTGCCGTCGTCCATCCACTCCTTCATCTGCGCGCAGGCGGTCTCGAGGACCCAGGCGCCGAGCGGCAGGATGAGCCCGCTCTCTTCCGCCAGGTCGATGAACTCCGGCGGCGGGATGCGGCCGTGGACCGGGTGCGGCCAGCGGGCGAGCGCCTCGGCGCCGACGACCCGGTCGTTCGCTTCCATGTCCACGATGGGCTGGTACTCGAGGTGCAGTCCGCCCTCCTCGAGGGCGCGGCGCAGGTCGGCGGTGAGCTCGAGGCGTCGCATGGCGTCGGCGTGCATGTCCTCGGTGAAGACGGCGACGCGGTTCTTGCCGGCGCTCTTGGAGGCGTACATCGCGACGTCCGCGTTGCGGAGCATCTCGTCGGCGGTCGGCGTCGCGTCCTTCGCGCCGATCGCGATGCCGGCACTGCCGCTGACGCGGAGCTCCCGCTCGTTGATCGTCATCGGCGCACAGACGGCGCGCAGGATCTGCTCGGCGACGATCTGGGGCGCCTTGGCGTCCTCGTCGTGCTCGTGGAGCAGGACGGCGAACTCGTCGCCGCCGAGGCGGGCGATGACGTCGTCATCGGTGACCTGCTGGCGGATGCGCGTGGCGACGACGCGGAGGAGCTCGTCACCGGAGTGGTGGCCGAGGCTGTCGTTGATCGTCTTGAAGTCGTCGAGGTCGACGAAGATGATCGCGAGCCGCTCGCCGGTCTCGGCGGCCTCGCGGAGCTCGCTGGAGAGGTGCTGCTCGAAGAGGGTGCGGTTCGGCAGGCCGGTGAGCGCGTCGTGGTAGGCCTGGTGGCGCAGCTCGGCCTCGAGCGCGTGGCGCTCGGTGACGTCACGGATGCTGAGGAGCAGGCCGCCGACGATCTCGTCGCTCAGGCGATTCGCGGCGACGATCTCGACCGGGCGGAAGTGGCCATCGCCGTCGCGGACGCTGACGTTCAGCGTCGCGGTGGTGCCGGCCGGGCGGGTCAGCAGCGCGTTGAGGCGGCGCTCGGCGGCGTCACGGTCGCGCGGGTGGACGATGTCGCGGAAAGGGTGGGTGGCCAGCGCGTCGGGCGCCTGTCCGAAGACCCGGGCCATCGAGGCGGCCTGCCAGTTGATGTGCAGGTCCTCGTCGAGGACGATGACCACGTCGGTGGCGTGCTCGGCGAGCGCGCGCAGGCGCTCTTCGCTCTGGCGCTCGACCTTGCGCGTCGCCGCTGCGACCTTCGCGCGGCGGGCAATGTGCTCGAAGCGCCAGGCGAGGAGGACCAGGACGACAAGACCGAGGAGCAGCGAGCCCAGGAGGGTCCACCGGGCGAGCGACGCGGCGTCGGCGGCCTGGCGGTCCTGGCTGCGCGCCTCGTTGCGGGTGAGGTCGTTGATCGTGCTCAGGCGCGGCGCGATCTCGTTCTTCTGGAGCTCGTAGGCCTCTTGGCGTTTGCCGGCGACGCCGAGCTGCAGCGCCTCCGTGCCGTAGCGCAGGAGCTCGCGGACGTTGACCTGGAGCGCGTCGATCGTCTTCTGGTCGACGTCCATCGCGTCCATCCGGGTGAGCGACTTCTGCAGCTTGCCGGCGGAGTCGAACGCCTCGATGTTCTGCGGCGCGTCCGTGCGGTCGGTGTTGTACGCCTCGGCCTCGGCGGCGCGGAGCTGCTGCCCGAGCGCCTGGGCGTGGCGGAGTTCCGCCTGTGCCTGACGGCGGGAGTCCGCCGTATCACGGGCTCGTTCGGAGACCACCACCGTCAGGGCGATCACAATGAGCGCGAGCAGGCCGACGGCCAGCCGACCATTGCGAAGGCTCTTCAGACGTGAGGTCGAGGCACCGGAGATGCGCACAAACCCCAAGTCGGCGGGGCGTTCCACTTTCTTGAGCCACGCTAAACCGAAGCGGACGCCCGTTGAGCGGAAAGCCTGCGAGCAGTTGTCTCAGCTAGCGCGGCGCGAACGCCATCAGGCGCTCGAGGACGTCGTAGTACCGGGTCGGGGCCGCACGCGTGAGCCAGTCCAGCGCCACGGCGTCGCCCCCGATCCGGATCCTCGCCTGACCGCGCTCGATCCCCTTGTGGATGATCTTCGCCGCCTTCTCGGGCGTCGTCATCGCGAGCTTCTCGAACTGGGCGGCGGCCTGCTCGTGGCTCTGGTTCTCGCCCGAGGGATCCGAGTGGAAGCGCGCGTTGGCGAGGATGTTCGTCTTGATCCCGCCGGGATGGACGGCGATCGCCCGCACGCCGGTCCCGCGCAGCTCGTGGCGCAGGGACTCGGTGTAGCCGCGGACCGCGAACTTCGACGCGCAGTACGCGCTCTGGCCCGGGAAGCCCATGAGACCGAACACGCTCGACGTGTTCACGATCACGCCGGAGTTCTGCTTGAGCAGGATCGGCAGGAACGAGCGGATGCCGTGGACGACACCGTCGAAGTTGACCTGGAGGACCCACTCGTCGTCCTCGACTGCGGCCTCGGCGATCGTCTGCGTCGTGGTGACGCCGGCGTTGTTGAACACGACGCCGATCGGCTTGGGCGCCCACTCGGCCACCTCGGCGGCGAACACCATCTGCGCCTGGCGGTCGCGGACGTCGACCTTGCGGGCGAGAACAGGGCCGTCGATCGAGTCCGCCGTCTCCTGCAGGCCGTCTTCGTTCCAGTCGACGATGGCGACGGGGCAGCCGTGGCCGGCGAGGCGCTGCGCGAACGCGCGGCCGATGCCGGAGCCGGCGCCGGTGATGACGGCCGTCTGCCCGTTGATGGTGGGTGGCTTCGTGCGAGGCATGAGGCCGGGGACTATCGCTGATTCCTACTGCGTGTGTCTATTGACCCCTTTCGTAGGCTCCCGGGGGTGACCGAGCCCGATGCCGCCGCCCGCCGCCCCGTGCTCCTGGCCGTGGATGACGAACCGGCGGTGCTCGCTGCCGTCGCCCGCGACCTGCGGGCGCGCTACGGCGCGGAGTACCGGATCGTCCGCGCGACGTCGGGCAACGAGGCGCTCGGCGTGCTGGAGGAGCTCCGCCGCCGCGGCGAGACGGTGGCGCTGATCCTGTCCGACCAGCGGATGCCCGACGGTGACGGCGTCACGCTCCTCGCGGGCGCGCGGGATCTCTATCCCGAGGCCAAGCGGGTGCTGCTGACCGCCTACGCGGACACCGAGGCCGCGATTGCGGCGATCAACGCCGCGCAGACCGACTACTACCTGCTCAAGCCGTGGGACCCGCCGGAGGAGCGGCTGTACCCGACCCTCGACGATCTGCTCGGCGACTGGCAGGCCGAGGCGGCGCTGCTCGACGTGACCGCCCGCGTCATCGGCCACCGGTTCAATCCGGCGTCGCACGAGGTGCGGGACCTGCTCGCGCGCAACCGCGTGCCGTACCTGTGGCTGGATCTCGACCGCGACGTCGAGGCGCGCCAGCTGCTGAAGATCGCCGGCGAGGACGAGACGCGGCTGCCGATCGTGCTGCTGCGCGACGGGACGGCGCTCATCCAGCCCACGCCCCTGGAGCTCGCCGACCGGCTCGGGATCTCCCGCCGCGCGGAGCTCGACTTCTACGACCTCGTGATCGTCGGCGGCGGCCCGGCGGGCCTGGCCGCGGCGGTGTACGGGGCCTCGGAGGGCCTGCGGACGGTGCTCGTCGAGCGCGAGGCGCCCGGCGGGCAGGCGGGGCAGTCCTCGCGCATCGAGAACTACCTGGGCTTCCCGAACGGCCTGTCGGGCTCCGAGCTCGCGCGCCGCGCGTACGACCAGGCCCGGCGGTTCGGGGCGGAGGTCCTCACGGTGCAGGAGGTCGTCGGGCTCGATGCGCGCGGCCCGCAGCGCGTGGTGCGGCTCGGCGGCGGCGACGAGTTGGCGGGCCACACGGTGCTGGTGGCCAGCGGCGTCTCGTACCGGATGCTCGACGCGCCGGGGATCGAGCAGTTCACCGGCGCGGGCGTGTACTACGGCGCCGCCTTGGCCGAGGCCGACGCGTGCGCGGACCAGCACGTGGTCGTCGTCGGCGGTGCGAACTCGGCCGGGCAGGCTGCCGTCTTCCTGGCCAAGCGCGCCAAGCAGGTGACGATGCTCGTGCGGGCCGACGACCTCGCGAAGTCGATGTCGCACTACCTGATCGAGCAGATCCAGGGGATTCCGAACATCGACGTCCGCACCGAGACGACCGTGGCCGCCGCGCACGGCGACGGGCAGCTCGAGCGGCTAACGCTGTCCGGCCCCGACGGTGAGTCGTCGCTGGACCTCAGCGCGATGTTCGTCTTCATCGGCGCTGCGCCCCACACCGACTGGCTCGGGGACCGCGTCGCACGCGACGAGCGCGGGTTCGTTCTGGCCGGCGCGGACGTCGCGGCGCTGGAGGGCGACGCCCGGTGGCCCTTGGCCCGCGACCGCGACCCGCACCTCCTGGAGTCGTCGCTGCCCGGGGTGTTCGTCGCCGGCGACGTGCGGCATCGCTCGATCAAGCGCGTCGCCTCGGCGGTGGGCGAGGGCTCCATGGCCGTCCAGTTCATCCACGAGTACCTGGCGGACGCGTGATGGCCATCACCGCGGAGGACCTCGCCTCGATCGACCTCTTCGACGAGGTCGGGGAGGCCGAGCGCGAAGCATGGGCGGAGGCGGCCGTCGAGCGGGTGCTCGAGCCCGGCGAGGAGGTCGCCGACGCGGACCTGGGCGGGGCCTTCGGGCTGTTGGTCGAAGGCCGCCTCGACGGGATCCGGCTCGATGCGGACGGGAATCCCCAGGGCGGGGTCGACAGCCAGCAGGTCGCCCCGACGTGGATGGGGGCGATCTCCGTGCTCACCGGTAGCTCGGTCCCGTTCGCGTTCCGTGCGGCGGAGCCGACCAGGATCGGGCTCGTGGCGTCCGCGGACTTCCACCGGCTGATCTTCGCGCAGCGGCCGGTGTTCTTGAAGATCATGCGGACGTTCCGCCCGGTCATCTCGCGGATCCAGGGCAACGAGATGCAGCGCGAGAAGCTCGCGTCGCTGGGCACAATGGCCGCGGGCTTGGCCCACGAGCTGAACAACCCGGCCGCCGCGGCGCGTCGCAGCGCCGACCAGCTGGCCGAGGCGCAGCAGGCCGTCACGGACTCTCTGCGCGCGTTCGTCGCGGCCGGTGTCGAACGCGCGGAGGCCGAGCGGTTCGTCGACCTCCACGACCGGGCCGTCGCGCAGGCCGCGGCCTGCTCGATCGCCGACAAGAACCCGCTGGCGATCGCCGACCGCGAGGAGGTGATCCTCGAAGCGCTGGAAGACCGGGGTGTCGACCAGGCGTGGAACGTCGCGCCTCCGCTGGCGATCGCGGGGGTCGACGAGGGGTGGATCGCCGAGCTCGCGGACGCCGCGGGGACGGCGATCAGCCCCGCGGTGCACTGGGTCGCGGCGTCGCTGACCGCGCGGGCGCTCGCCGACGAGCTGCGCGAGAGCACCGACCGCATGTCGTCCCTGGTCGGCGCGATGAAGGTCTACGCGTACATGGATCAGGGCGATCTGGTCGAGGTCGATGTGCACGAAGGGCTCGAGGCGACGCTCACGATCCTGTCCCACAAGCTCAAGCACACGTCGATCGACGTCGTGCGCGACTACGGCGAGGGCCTCCCGCGCGTGTGCGTGTATGGGAGTGAGCTCAATCAGGTCTGGACGAACCTGCTGCACAACGCGATCCAGGCCCTGGGGGACACCGGGACGATCACGGTGTCGACGCGGCCGTGGAACGGCGATGGCGTGTCGGTCGTGATCGAGGACGACGGCCCGGGCATCCCGGCGGAGCTGCAGCGCCAGGTCTTCGACCCGTTCTTCACGACGAAGCCGGTCGGCGAGGGGACGGGCCTCGGGCTCGACACCGCCCGCCGGATCGTGGTGGACCGCCACCAGGGCGAGATGTCGCTGGAGTCCCAGCCCGGGAGGACCGCCTTCACGGTGGACCTGCCGAGGGCGCCGCGGAAGGGGTGATGACGAGAGCGGGCCTCAGGGGCCCGTTCACGTCATCACCCCAGAAGGGCAACGACGAATTCGTCGAAGCTGCGGCGATCTCGGTCGAACTGACGACCTGTGAACCTCACGGTCCGCCAGCCGGCGGCGAGGAGGTCGGTGTTGCGGAAGTGGTCGTCCTCCATCGTCTTGCGACGGGTATGGGTGTCGCGGCCGTCGGCCTCGAGGATGATCCGGAGCTCCGGCCAGGCGAAGTCCGCGCGGTAGCGCTTGCCGCTGTGGCCGTACACCTCGTACTCGCAGATGGGTGGGGGGACTGCAAGCGCGTCGATCGCGAGCAGCATCCGCTCGGCGAGCGGCATCACGGTCCTCCGGTTTCGCGCCTCCTCGGGCGAGATGGCGCCGAGGTTGACGAGGCCGGGATGACCGGGATAGCGGCGCGCGACGTTGTCGATGTCGCCATCCCGTACCAGCCGGAGGTACAGCGCCTCGCCGACCAGCCGCTCGAGCTCCCGGCCGCGGAGGTCTACGCCGATGTCGAGCAGCACCCGGAGAGGCTCGGTCACAGGGATTCCCCGCACCCGCCGATGGGGGAGCTCGAGCCGCGTGTGGCTGATGACGAGCCCATCGCGGTCGCGGACGCCGCCGCGCATCGTGACGACGTGATGGCGATCGTCAGGACGGCGGGCCATCCGGAAGAGCTCGGCACCCGACCAGGCCGTGAGCATCGTGCGTCCCTTCGTGATCGAGAGGACGGCAGCCGCGCGTCGTCCGTCGGCCGAGACCACGGGGCTCAACGAGAACGCGTCGTCGTAGATCTCGAACAGCGTCTTCGCGCGGACGCGCCTCCGGATTGCTTGGCGGCTCAGCCCGAGGTCGACGATCTGGTCGCCGGACGCCACGCCGTGCTGTCGGGCGCAGCGGGCGACGATCAAGGGGGTGATGCGCTGAGCGGGCCTATTTGGCCTGTTCTCGTCCACACCTCTGAGGCTTCACAAGAATTCGTGCCCTGGGGCCCCAGAAATGCACCAACACTGCGGAGTGTGGACATCCAACACGCCCTATGGCGCGATGGTGAGCCAACCCCACCCGACGCTTGGCTGGCTGGCCAACTACGCTATGTGGACGACGTTGCCGACGCCGGCAGCGTCCCCTCCAGTTCGCCCCCGGGGTCTCGGCGGGCCACCACCTCACTAGGAGTCGATCCATGGGTAGCACTGACGCGCTCGTTTTTGACGCGATCCGCACGCCCCGCGGCAAGGGCAAGAGCAACGGGTCGCTGCACGGCACCAAGCCGGTTGACCTCGTCGTCGGCCTGATGCACGAGGCGCTCATCCGCAACGAGAAGTTCGACCCGAACAGCGTCGACGACGTCGTCCTCGGCGTCGTGTCGCCGGTCGGCGACCAGGGCTCGGACATCGCGAAGACCGCGGCCATCAAGGCCGGTCTTCCTGACACGGTCGCGGGCGTGCAGCTCAACCGCTTCTGCGCGTCGGGCCTCGAGGCCGTCAACATCGCCGCGCAGAAGGTCGCCTCCGGCTGGGAGGACCTCGTCTTCGCCGGTGGCGTCGAGTCCATGTCCCGCGTCCCGATGGGTTCGGACGGCGGCGCCTGGGCGATGGACCCGGAGACGAACTACGACACGTCGTTCATCCCGCAGGGCGTCGGCGCGGACCTCATCGCGACCGTCGAGGGCTTCACGCGCGACGACGTCGACGCGTTCGCCGCCCGCTCGCAGGAGCGCGCCGCTGCCGCTCAGGCCGCCGGCAAGTTCAAGAACAGCGTCGTCCCGGTCAAGGACATCAACGACCAGATCGTCCTCGACAACGACGAGTTCATCCGCCCGGGCACGACCGTCGAGACGCTCGGCGGCCTCAAGCCGTCGTTCGCGGCGATGGGTGAGATGGGCGGCTTCGACGCCGTCGCGCTCCAGAAGTACCACTGGATCGAGAAGATCAACCACGTCCACACGCCGGGCA
>JAEMSV010000149.1 GCA_016462625.1 Solirubrobacteraceae bacterium
CTGGTTGACCGTCTTCTTCACGATCCGCAGGCCGAGCACGCGGACGTAGAAGTCGGCGTTGCTGGGAGCGTCCGCGGTGACGCAGGTGACGTGATGAATGCCTTCGAGCTGCATGTTCTCCTCCGGGGCGTCGAGCGCTGCTCCTCGGACCATACCTAAAGGTATGGCGATGCGCGACACCGAACGCGATGGCGGGAATCGTGGGGCGTGCGTCGCTGATCGCCGGCGACGCTGGGTTACCGTCCGGGCATGCGCATGTGCTTCGTGCTCTACCCCGGCTTCACGGCCCTCGACCTCGTCGGGCCGTATGAGGTCCTGAGCCGCTGGCCCGACGCCGAGGTGCACTTCCTCTCCAGCGGCATGGAGCCCGTCCGGGCGGACGTCGGCCTCACCGTCGTCCCCACGGACACCCCGGCGACGCTGCCCGATCCGGACATGATCATCGTCCCCGGCGCCAGCGATCCGCTGGAGGTGCTGAAGGACGCAGAGCTCATCGGCTGGCTCGCGAAGGCCGGGCGGCAGACGACGTGGAACGTGTCGGTCTGCACCGGCGCCGTGCTCTACGCCGAGGCAGGTCTGCTCCAGGGCCGCCGCGCGACCACGCACTGGAGCTTCCGCGAGGGCCTCAAGGCGATGGGCGTCGAGGTCTCGGCGAACCGCGTCGTCTTCGACGAGCCGTTCATGAGCGGCGCGGGCGTCTCGGCGGGCATCGACCTCGCGCTCGCGCTCACGAAGAAGGTTCACGGCGAGGAGCTGGCCAAGGCGCTGCAGCTCGCCATCGAATACGACCCGGACCCCGAGTTCGATGTCGGCTCGCCGGAGAAGGCCGATGCCGGCACGCTCCGGCTCGCGCTAAAGCTCCTCCTGGGCGACCGTCCGGCGGATCTCGCGGCGCGTGCGACGGGCCACATGACGAGACATCGTGTCCGTCGTGCGCGCGAGGCGATGCGCGCTCGCAGGGCCTGAACCCGGTACGGAACCGTTCCGACGGAGCGGCCCTGCGCCTGTACGCTTCGCGCGGCAGTGCGGGCCGTTTTGGGGAACGGTGCCATCGGGGAATGAGCAGCCACGTCACATCAACGCTGTGCGGCACGTGCGGCACCACACGGACGCGTGGTGATCGTTGCCCTCAGTGCGGCTCGACGCTCGCGGCCGACCTGCGCGACGGGTTCGTCGTCGCGTTCCCCGCCGGCACGCTGTCGTGTGAGCGCTGCGGGACGACCCGCCGGCCGCTGCGGTTCCGCGGCTGGATCAAGCTGACCTCGGCGGTGTGGTGGACCCGCGAGGAGCGGCAGGCGGGGTACGTCTGCGGGCCGTGCGCGCAACGCAACGCGACCGGCGCGATGTTCCACAGCGCCATCCTCGGCTGGCTCGCGATCCCGTCGTGGTTCGTCCACGGGTGGCGCGCGCTGGGGGCGAACTGGCGCGCGCTCGGCGCCCCGCCGGCCGACCCCGCAGCCTGGGGCGCGCGCAGCGCATCGGAGTTCTCGCTCGGCCTCCCGCACACCGACGGCTGGCACGACGCCGAGTTCCTGGACCGCTACGACGACGCGACGCTGCGTGCGTCTCCGCTCGGCGTCCTCGACGAGATGCAGCGCCGCGCGGTCATGGCGGCGAGCCATCTGTACGAGACGGTCGGCGTGGCGCCCGCGGTCTCTGACGACGAGCTGCGGCTCGCGTACCGCGAGCGCTCGAAGCTCCTCCATCCCGACGTGCAGGCCGACGGCGCCGACGCCATGGTGCGGCTCAACCAGGCCTGGGCGATCCTCGGCCACGCCGAGATGCGCGCGGCCTACGACTGGCTGCTCGAGCAGCGGGTCGCGGCATGAGGTTGGTCCTGCTGGCGGCGGCGGTGGTCGTGTCCCTGTGGCCCGCGGCCGCGATCGTGTTCGCGGTCGACCGCGTGGTCCTCGGCGGCGAGGACAGCGCGGAGAAGACCGCAGCGGTTCCCCCGCCGAACCCCGGCCCGAAGAAGAAGCGCCAGGTGGCCGAGGCGCAGGCGGCCGGCCTCGAGACGAGCACGACGACCGCAGAGGCGGACGCTGATCTCATCGGGCTCAACGAGCTGCGCGACGAGACCCGCAACCTCCTTGCCGCGCTGAGCGAGAGCAGCGCCGCGTCCGGCATTCCCGACTCGGCGCTGGCGGCCGACGCGGTGGACCTCGAGGCCGCGCTGTCGGCGTGGCGCCGGGTCAACCGCGGTCGCAACGCCGACGCCGAGGCGTTCGCGCGGCTGTTTGCGGGCATCGCGGCGTCCGCCGCGGACTTCGCGGCCGCGCCGACGGCGACCAACCGGGTACGCCTCGACGCGGCGATCGAACGTCACCGCCGCGAGACGTTCCAATCGGGATGATTGCGCCCATGCGCTTCATCGCCCTGGGCGACAGCCTCACTGCGGGAATCGACGAGACCCCGCCCGGGACCCGCTGGTCGGATCTGCTCGCCGAGCGCCTCCGTGAGCTGCACGGTGAGGTCGAGTACGAGAACCTCGCGATCTTCGGGCTGAAGAGCGACGAGGTCGTGACGACGCAGCTCGAGGCGGCGCTCGCCGAGCCGGTCGATGTCGCGAGCGTCATCTGCGGCGGCAACGACGTCATGAAGCTCACCGCGCCGGACGCGGGCGTGTTCGCCGAGGCGCTCGAGCAGCTGCTCGGCGGCCTGCGCGAGCGCAACCCCGACGCGCTGCTGATCACCGCGCGGCTGGCGGACCTCTCCGAGATCCTGCCGTACCGAGAGCGTTCTCGCGTGCGCGTCGCGCGCGCGACCGTGGAGTTCAACGCGGTCCTCGACGAGATCGTCGAGCGCTACGACGTGCGGGTCCTCGACCTGACCGTCGCGACGCAGATGGCGCTCGGCGACTTCCTTGCCAGCGACGGCTTCCACCCCTCGATCGCCGGCCAGAAGGCGATCTACGAGGCGATGGCCGCCGCGCTCGGCGACGAGCCGCTCCTCGCTATCGCCTGACGGTCAGCGCCTTTCGGATCTTCGGCTGTCCGGTGATCGTCACGATGGCCGTGACCTTGGTCGACTTCTTCTTGCGCAGCCGAGCGCGCGTCTTCTTGGAGAGCTTGACCTTCACCTGGTGACGGCCCTGCTTCATCGTGAACTTCTGGGTCGCCAGGGTGGTGTTCGCGGCCGCCTGCGCTGATCGCGTCCCGGCGGCGAGCAGGAGCGTCAACCGGCCGGTGCAGCCCGCGTCGAGGCCGCACACCAGGGTCACGGGCAGCGTCGAACCGGTGAGGCGTGCGGACCCCAGTGCCAGCTCGATCGCGGTGGGTGCGGTCGGGGTCCCCGGGTTCACCGGTCCGGTCGGCCCGACGTTCGCCGCGGGCGGCGTCACGGTCGTCTGCTCGGGGCAGACGAGCGTCCCCGGCGCGACCGGCACGTTGTTCAGGGCGGGGCAGGGGACGAAGTCGTACTGCAGCAGCAGCTCGTACCCGATCGCGCCGACCGAGGCCGCGGTGATGAGCGAGCCCGGCTGCGCGCTGGGCGCGGTGTACCCGGCGCCCATGATCCCCGGGTCGAACGCGGCCTGCGGCACGTGGGTGTTCGCGCCCTGGTCGCTGACCGGGAGGGTGCCGGTGAACCCGTTGGCGCTGATGCCGATGATGTCGTTGGTGCTCACGCCCGCGACCGAGTCGCGGACGACCTCGGTCAGCCAGTTGACCGTGACCTGGGTGACCTGGTTCGGCAAGGGCTGGAACGGCTCGGTCTGCCGGACGACGGTGCAGCAGCCGGCGACAGAGCGCAGCTGGACGAGGCGCAGCGGGGCGGGGTTCGGGCCGGACTTCACCCGCACGTTGGTGATCGTCCCGGTCGTCGGCACGTACCCGGAGTTCGGATTGCCGATCGTGCCTCCGGGGCCGGTCGACCACCACGAGCAGCTCGGCTTGCCGGCGGGCAGCACCGGGAAGTTGCCGATGCCGAGGCTCGGCGCGGCGTCGCAGCCGAAGGTCGTGTTGTTGGGCGCCGTGAGTGGGCTGCCGCGTGTAACGGCCTGGGCGCCCGCGGCAGCGGGGAGCGTGAGCAGGGCGGCGGCAACGAGCGCACCGGCGATCAGCGTGCGAAGCATGCCGGCAAAGGTACTCCTGATTCTGGGAGATTCCAATGGTCAGTACGCACTGGCGCGTACTTCGCCCGTTTCGGGCTTCGTCAGGGCCAGGAGGGCCTCGCATGCGCGCTGGACGAGCGCGACGGCCTCGGCGTCCGACCCGGTGGCCGCGACGAGCCGCTGCGGGATGTCGAAGGCCCGGTCGCGCAGCGCTCGGCCCTCGTCGGTCAGCGCCACGAGCACGCGCCGCTCGTCGTCCTGGGAGCGGTGCCGGCGCACGAGGCCGTTGGCCTCCAGCCGCTTGATCAGCGGAGACAGGGTCCCCGAGTCGAGGTGCAGGTCAGCGCCGATCTCCCCGACCGCGCGCGGGCTCTCCTCCCACAGCACGAGCATCACGAGGTACTGCGGGTAGGTGAGTCCGAGCGGCTCGAGGAGCGGCCGGTACGCGGTGGTCAGCGCGCGCGACGCCGCGTACAGGGCGAAGCAGACCTGGCGATCGAGGGCGAGCGGGTCGTCGGCGGTCGCGGCGCTCATCGGTCGTCGCGCTGGGCGCGGATCGTCCGGATGGCCTCGGTCGAGGCCAGCGCCCACGCGATCAGCACGGGCTGGAACGGGAGGCGCAGCGCGCGCTTGAGGTCGCTGTCGAGGCCGAACGCGTCGACCTTGCCGGTGAACTGGGCGATGTTGCCCGGGAAGATCGCGAGGAAGAACGCCGCGGTGATCGCACCCGTCCACGCACGGCGGGGCTGCTTCCACTGGGTCACCAGCGCCGCGCCGAGGGCGAGCTCGGCGACGCCCGAGGCGACCACGATGAAGTCCGGGGAGAACGGCGCCCACGGCGGGACCTGGGCCTGGAACTCCTCGCGCTGGACCGTGAGGTGCGCGGTGCCGGTGCCGAGGAGGGTGAGACCGAGCCATGCCTGGCCGAACTTCCGAAGCCGGTTGGAGCGAGGGGAGAGGCTGGGCATGGAGCGGTTCCTTCGATCGGTTGTGCGTAATACAGTTGCACACAACTGACATCCGGCACCGCGCCACATCCGAAGCAGGGGAGACAGGACTCGAACCTGCGACCCTCGGTTTTGGAGACCGATGCTCTACCAGCTGAGCTACTCCCCTTCGGTGCTTCTGCAGCTTAGTAGAGGCCTGAACGTCGCGAAGTTGACAGACACTGGCGCGTCGGCACCGTAACTTCCGCCCTGTGCCGTGGTTCACTCCTCAACCGGCACTCAACTCCTCCGACCAGATTGCCGACCACAACCATCATGCGCCGCCTTCCCTCCATCCTCCTGATCGCCGCGTGCTTCGTCGCCGGCTTCGTCCTCACATCTCCCGCCAACGCTGAAGCGAAGGCGAAGATCGGCATCGCCGATCAGAAGCCGGACATGTTCAAGGACCAGCGCTTCCTGGGTCTTGGCGTGAAGTTCGCGCGCCTCTCGGTGCCGTGGGACACGCTGCGCTACGACTTCACCGCGGCCGAGACCGATGCATGGCTGAAGGAAGCCCGCTCGAAGGGCATCACGCCGCTCATCACCTTCCAGAAGTCGCGGGTCAAGCCGCACTCCCGGCCGACCGTGCAGCAGTTCACGACCGAGTTCAAGAAGTTCAAGGCGAAGTACCCCTTCATCAAGGAGTACGCCGCCTGGAACGAACCGAACCTCGAGGACGCGCGGCGCCCGAAGCTGATCGCCAGCTACTACAAGTCGATCAAGTCGAACTGCTCGGGCTGCAAGGTCCTCGGCGGTGACCTGGTCGATCTGCCCAGCGTCAGCAAGTGGGTCACGAAGTTCAACTCGTACGTGAAGATCAAGCCGAAGTACTGGGGTCTGCACAACTACGTCTCGGCGAACCGCTTCTCGGCGAAGGCGACCAAGGACCTGCTGAAGACGGTCAAGGGCAGCAAGCTCTGGATCACCGAGACCGGCGGCCTCGTCGCGCGCCGCAGCAACTCGAAGATCAAGCTCAAGCAGGGCAAGGCGCACGCCGCCAAGGTCACCAGCTTCATCCTCAAGACGTGGGGCAACAACCCCCAGACGCCGCGCATTTACCTGTACCACTGGGACAGCTCGACGACCAAGGACACGTGGGACTCGGCGTTCGTCGGGCCCGACGGCAAGGCGCGTCCCTCGCTGGGCGTCCTCAAGGGCTACCTCGGCAAGTGACCTGAGCGGACCGGCGGCGGGGATAGCCTTCCCGCCGTCATGTCCGGGTCATCGCAGGTCTTCGCCGATGGGGTGCTCGCCGGCCAGGTCGCACTGGTCACCGGCGGCGGCACCGGCCTCGGCCGCGCCACCGCCGCCGAGCTGCTGAGCTGCGGCGCGCAGGTCGTCATCGCCGGCCGCCGGGCCGACGTGATCGAGGCGACGGCAGAGCAGCTGGGGGAGGGTGTCACTGCCGTCCAGGGCGACGTCCGCACCGACGAAGGCGCGGCCGCGCTGATCGCGGCGGTGCTCGAGCGGCACGGCCGGCTCGACGTCCTCGTCAACAACGCGGGCGGCCAGTACTTCGTCCCGGCCGAGGCGATCGAGCAGAAGGGCTGGCGCGCGGTCTGGCGCCTGAACCTCGGCGGGACGCGCCGCATGTGCGAGGCGGCGATCCCGGCGTTCAAGGCCGCCGGCGGCGGCACGATCGTCAACGTCACCTTCTCGCCGCACCACGGGCTGCCGGGCATGACCCACTCGGGCGCGGCCCGGGCGGGGGTCGAGGGCTACACGCGGGCGCTGGCTGCGCGGCTGTACCCCGACGGGATCGCCGTGATGGCCGCGGCAGCCGGGCATTTCCACACGGACGCACTCGACAAGTACCCGGAGGGCGTGCGCGCCTCGGCGGCCGCAGCGGCACCGATGCAGCGGCTCGGCCGGCCCGAGGAACACGCGTGGCTGGTGGCGCTGTGCGCGTCGCCGATGCGCATGGCGCTGAGCGGTGCGGTCCTGACCGTCGACGGCGCGCGGGACAACTACTACGGCGCGTGGCCGCCGGTCGCGATCACGGTCGGCGAGGGCGAAGTCCCCACGGAGACGCGCAAGCCTCCGACGACGCGCTGAGGTTGACCTCCGACCCGATAGGATCACGGGCCGTTGGCGGGCGAAGTGTTGTGGTTGCACAGGAGCCTTCCAAGCTTCTAGGGCGGGTTCGATTCCCGTCGCCCGCTCTTGGAAGGTGTAGGGGCCACGGGGAGTGGCGCAGTCTGGTAGCGCACCCGGCTGGGGGCCGGGCGGTCGCAGGTTCAAATCCTGTCTCCCCGACTACACGAAAGGCCCGCAAATGCGGGCCTTTCGCATTTCTGACGGGAGTCGCGGACACGGGCGTCCCGACGGGGCTA
Organism: Solirubrobacteraceae bacterium; assembly: GCA_016462625.1. The sequence goes on from JAEMSV010000149.1 coordinate 7,371, forward strand.
CCCGGCGACCGGCCGGCTCCACCTCCACTCCCAGACCGTGCCGACCTCGGGGTCCTGCTGGTCGGCGACGTGCTCGAAGCCCAGCGATACGAGCACGCCCGTAGACGGATTCGGACCGGGCAGCGTGTGCGCGAT
>JAEMSV010000317.1 GCA_016462625.1 Solirubrobacteraceae bacterium
CGCGGAACGTGTAGCGCTCGGCGCTCGCGAGGACGTACGACTTCTCGGAGACGACGGGGCGGATGATGACCTGGGTGTGCTCCATCAGGCCGTCGCCTCCTTCTTGGTCGCGCGACCTGCGCGGGCGGTCAGCGCGGCCAGCGCTTCCTCGGTGACGAGGAGAGAGCCGGCACCGATGACGTCGGCGACGCCCACGGTGCTCGCTTCGGCCACGTAGACGCGGTCGATATTGCGGAAGGACAGCGCGGCGCGGCCGGAGTCGGTCTCGCGCGCCTCCTCGGAAAGGTCCTCGATGATCACGAGCACCGACGGCGTGTCCTGCCAGCCGGCGAGCAGTTCGGCCGCCTGCTTCGTCGACGGGGCGCTGAAGGGCGCCGGGTCGAGGATCGCGATCGAGTCACGGCTCGCGTGGACGGACAGCGCGCTGCGGAGCGCGGCGATGCGCTCCTTGCGGTTGACCTTGAACGTGTAGTGGCGCGGGGAGGGACCGAAGACGGTGCCGCCGCCGGTCCAGATCGGCGACCGCGACGAGCCGGCGCGGGCGCGGCCCGTGCCCTTCTGGCGCCAGGGCTTGGCGCCACCGCCGCGGACGAGGCCGCGAGTCTTGGTCGCGGCCGTGCCCTGACGACGGGCATTCAGCTCAGCGCGGACGGACTCGTGAACGAGCGGGCCGTTGAAGCCCGCGCCCCACACGCCATCGTCCAGCTTGACCTTCTTGGAGCCGCCGAGAATCGGAGCATCAGCCATCGGTACGCACCTCCACCACGCCGTTGCGCGGACCGGGCACGGAGCCTCGGACGATCAGCAGGTTCTGGTCGGCGTCGATCCGCACGACCTCAAGGCCCTTCTGGGTGATGCGCTTGTTGCCCATCTGACCCGGGCCGCGGATGCCCTTCATCACGCGAGCCGGCCACGCCGACGCACCGATGGAGCCCGGCGCACGCACGTTGTGCGAGCCGTGGCTCTTGGGACCGCTGGCGAAGTTGTGGCGCTTGATCGTGCCCTGGAAGCCCTTGCCCTTGGACGTGCCGGCGATCTTGAGCTTGTCGCCGACCTCGAAGGCCTCGACGGTCACGGTGCCGCCGACCTGCAGGCCTTCGCCCTCGTCGCGGAACTCCACGAGGTGACGGACGGGCGGGGCGTCGGCCTTCTTGAGGTGGCCGAGCTCTGCCTTGGTGAGGTGCTTTTCCTTGGAGGCGCCGAAGCCGAGCTGGACCGCGGTGTAGCCGTCGCGCTCCTGCGTGCGGAGTGCGGTGACCGGGCAGGGCCCAGCCTCCAGCACGGTGACGCGCTCGACCTTGCCGTCCTCCAGGAACAGCTGAGTCATACCGAGCTTTTTGGCGAGAATGGCGGGCATAAGACTAAGAAGCGAGACGAATCTCGATGTCGACGCCGGCAGGCAGATGGTCGAGACGCTGAAGCGAGTCGACCGTCTTGGGCGTCGGCTGGTGGATGTCGATGAGCCGCTTGTGCGTGCGGATCTCGAAGTGCTCCTGCGAGTCCTTGTCCTTGAACGGGGACCGCACGACGGCGTAGACGTTCTTCTCCGTCGGGAGGGGCACGGGACCGGAAACCGTCGCGCCAGTGCGCGTTGCGGTCTCAACGATCTCCTTCGCCGCCGTCTCGATGGCCGAATGGTCATAGGCCTTGAGACGGATGCGGATCTTATTCTGGGTGGCGGCGGCCATGGCGGTGGGATACCTCCCCCTCGGGAGGGGCAGGAAAGAACTCCTGATTCGTATCTATCGAAAGAACGGACGGCCCGCGCGCGAATGGCGCGGGCCGACCTGAAACTGCGGTGTTACTCGATGACCTCGGTGACGACGCCCGAGCCGACCGTGCGGCCACCCTCGCGGATGGCGAAGCGCAGACCGGCGTCCATGGCGATCGGCTGGATCAGCTCGATCTCCATGGCGACGTTGTCGCCCGGCATGACCATCTCGACGCCCTCGGGCAGGTTCGCGACACCCGTGACGTCAGTCGTGCGGAAGTAGAACTGCGGCCGGTAGCCCGTGAAGAACGGCGTGTGACGGCCGCC
>JAEMSV010000150.1 GCA_016462625.1 Solirubrobacteraceae bacterium
TCCTCGACGCCGACAAGGAGGGCTTCCTCCGCGGCGAGACGTCGCTCATCCAGACCATCGGCCGCGCCGCGCGAAACCAGGACGGCACGGTGGTCATGTACGCCGACAAGCGGACGGCGGCGATGGAGACCGCGATCTCCGAGACGAACCGCCGCCGCGCGATCCAGATCGCCTACAACGAGAAGCACGGCATCACACCGGCGACGATCGTCAAGGGGATCAGCGACATCGCGGAGTTCCTGCAGGGCGAGAGCAAGGTGCCGGGCAAGCGCAAGCGCCGCCGCAAGAGCGCGGATGCGGAGAAGATGAGCGCCAACGAGCTCGAGCAGGCGCTCGTCGAGGCCGAGGAGGAGATGCTCGCGGCGGCCGAGGACCTGCGGTTCGAGTACGCCGCGCAGTTGCGCGATGACATCCGGGAGCTGAAGATGCGCTTGGACGAAGTGCTGGCCGAGGGTGCGGCCTGAGTATCGAGGCCGAACTCCAGGACACGATCCTGGACTGGTACGACGAGCACGCGCGGGACCTCCCGTGGCGGCGAACCCGCGACCCGTACGCCGTGCTGGTCAGCGAGATCATGCTCCAGCAGACGCAGGTCGTCCGGGTCGCCCCCCGGTTCGAGGCCTGGCTGGAACGGTGGCCGGACGTGCACGCGCTCGCCGGCGCGCCGGTCGCCGACGTCCTGCGCGAGTGGGTCGGCCTGGGCTACAACAGCCGGGCGCTGCGCCTGCGCGAGAGCGCGCAGATCGTCGCGCGTGAGGGCTGGCCCCGCGACGTGGCGGGGCTGCGCGCGCTGCCGGGTGTCGGTCCGTACACCGCGGCGGCGATCGCGGCGTTCGCGTTCGGCGAGCCGGTCGCGGCGCTCGACGTCAATCACCGGCGGGTCATCGCTCGGGTCGCCGGGCTCACCGAGGCGCCGATGCGGGAGATCGAGGAGCGCGCCGCTGCGCTCGTTCCGTCTGCCCGCGCCGATGCGTGGAACCACGCGCTGATGGACCTGGGCGCGACGATCTGCCGTGCCCGCCGGGCCGACTGCGGGACCTGTCCGGTCCGTTCGGTGTGTGCGTCGGCAGACGCCATCGAGGTGCCGCGGCGGGTGACGAGCGCGGAACCGCGGCCGCGGTTCGAGGACACGGACCGGTACGTCCGCGGGCGCGTTGTCGCCGCGCTGGCGTCAGGCGGCCCGCTGCCGGTCGAGGTGGGGGCGGTGCGGCTGGAGCGGGCGGTCGCGGGGCTCGCGCGCGACGGTCTGCTCGTCCGCGAAGGGGAGACCATCCGTCTGCCCTAGCCTCGCCGGACGCTGGGCGCGTCCGTGCAACGCCAAAACCACCTGCTTTCGATGGGTATCGTTGCGCGATCGTGGCCTTTGACCGCCAATCGATCGAGCGACGCGATTTTCCGATCGCGCGCCGTGGATACGACCCGTCCTCGGTCGACCGCCACCTCTCGGCGCTGGCCGACGAGTTCGAGGGTCTTCGGGCGCGGTCGGCCGCGGGCGGCCTGGATCCCGGCACGCAGCGCCTGCAGGCACAGCTCGACGGCGTGCACCGCGAGATGGAGACGCTGCTCGCCTCCCTGCGGGCCGGAGCCGCCCGCGTGGCCGAGCGCCTGGCCGCGATCGAGGGGGAGCTACCCGCCGTCGTTCCGCAGACCGCTCCGCGGCAGCCGGCCGTCATCCCGCCGCAGCCGCAGCCCCCGGCGCGGCCCCAGCCACCCGCGCAGGCCGCTCGACCGGCCGAGGACGTGGCCCCGATCGTCCCGCCCGCCGACGACGAGGTGCCCTCCGGCGCCGTGCGCCGCACGCCCGGTGCTCCGGTGGACACCGAAGGTGCCCGTCTCGTCGCGCTCGACATGGCGCTCGCCGGCCAGCCGCGCGACCAGGTCGACACGTACCTAGCGCAGCACTTCGCCGGCGTGGACCGCGCGGCCGTGCTCGACGCGGTCTACGCGTCGATCTGACCTGCGTCGCCCGAACGGCGGAACCGGTGTCCCCGGTGGCCGTCGGCCAGCAGCGTGAGTCCGGCGGTGAGCGCAGCCCGCAGCGTGTCCGGCTCCAGCTGGAGGGGGCGGTGGCGCAGATTCATCATGCACATGCCGTAGACGGATGCCGACACGAACCGGCTGACGAGCATCGGGTCGAGGTCACGCAGCAGACCGCTCTCGCCGGCCTCGGTGAACAGGTCCATGAGCCGCCGGTTGGACTCCGCGATGCGGGCGCGGAACGGCGCGTCGAGCTCCTCGGGGGCGAGGGCCGTCCCGGCGAACGGGCTCAGCGCGATCAGGCGCATGCGTGATTCGTGCTCTTCGGCGAACCGCAGGTACGCGTGGCACCAGGCTTCGATCCGCTCCCACGGAGGGAGGTCGAGGTCGAAGACGGGATCGAGGTACTCGCAGACCATGATCTCCTGCGCGCGCAGGAGGACCGCGCCGTACAGCCCGTCCTTGCTCTCGAAGTGCACGTACACCGTTCCGACGCCGACCGCGGCGGCCTCGGCCACGTCGTCCACTTTCGTCCCCGCGAAGCCGTGCTCGAGGAACTGCGGCTCAGCTGCAGCGAGGATGGCCTCGACGGTCCGATTTCCTCGCGAGCTGCGCCGTGGTGTTGTCATGGTGAGTGCGAGGGAACCCTTCCACCGGACAGCATACGCAGACCGTTCTCCACAAGCTCCGCCATCTCGTCCGGCGTGAGGCTGATGTCCCCGTGGCGGAGGTTCAATGCGCTGATGCCGAACATCGACCCCCACACGAAACGGTGGGCCATGACGGGGTCGACGCCCTGCAGCGCCCCGTCCTCGGCGGCCGCCCGGAAGACGGCGAGGAGCTGCTCCACCCGGCTGCGGACGCGCTCGCGCAGGCGCTCGTCGATCTCGGGTGGCCGGGCGGCCTGCGACCACTCCATGGCGCTCGTGATGCGCGCGCGGCTCTCCTGTTCGACGACGAACCGGACGTATGCGTGGCACCACGCGCGGATCGTCTCCCACGGGGCCCGTTCGACCTCGAAGACCGGGTCGAGGTAGTCGCGGAAGAGCACCTCCTGCGCGCGGTCGATCACGGCGGCGTACAGCCCTTCCTTGCTCTGGAAGTGCAGATAGACGGTGCCGACGCTGACGTGGGCCGTCCCCGCGACACCTTCGACATGGGTCCCGGCGTATCCGTACGTCAGGAAGGCGGTCTCGGCCGTGTCGAGGATCAGCTTGCGCGTGACCTGGCCGCGGCTGGACCGCCCGGGTTGCGTCATGCAGAGGGGCGCAAGAGCGCCGTGATCGACTCGAGGCCCACCTCGACCACCCGTTCGAGCGCCTCGTCGTCGAGCGCGGCGGAGGGGTGGCGCAGGTTCAGCGCCAGGACGCCGTAGAACCCACCCCAGTACCAGCGGATGACCTCGTCGGGGTTGATGTCGGCGCGGACCTCTCCGCTGGCGACGCCGTCGACGACGATCTGGTGCAGGCGCGCGAGCCCGCTCAGGACGCGTGAGCTCATGTCGCGCTGGAGTCGCTCGATCGACTCCTCGTGCTGGTCCTCCTGCCCGACGGTCATCAGCAGCGGGCCCATCTCGCGGTGGTCGATGTAGAAGCGCAGGTAGGCCCGCGCGATCGCGGCGAAGTGGGCGATCGCGCCGCCTTCGCCCGGGTCGAGCGCGTAGGCGGGCTCGAGATACTCGGTCATGAACGTCCGCTGCGCCCGTTCGTGGACGGCCACGTACAGCGCCTGCTTGTTGGCGAACACGTGGTACAGCTGGCCGACCGACACGCCCGCGCGCTTGGCGAGATGCTCCATCTTCGTCCCGCGGAATCCGTGCTCGATGAAACTCCCCTGAGCGAGGTCCAGGACGATCTCGGCGAGCTCTTCGTCCGTCTGGGTGGCGGTGGGTTCGGCACTGAAGTCGGACATCGTCCGAAAACCTAATGGTGTGACGCCCGGAGCGCCACGAACACACCCGAACGGGTGGTGAACCTCATTCGGGTTCGATGGGAACGTCTGTTCGGTTCGCTACCCTGCCCTGTGCGTGTCTCCTTCCGATCAGATCGTCGTCTCCGGCGCCCGCGAACACAATCTCAAGGACATCTCCCTCTCGCTTCCGCGTGATGCGCTGGTGGTGATCACCGGGCTCTCGGGCTCGGGGAAGTCGTCGCTGGCCTTCGACACGATCTACGCCGAGGGCCAGCGCCGGTACGTGGAGTCGCTCAGCGCGTACGCCCGGCAGTTCCTGGGCCAGATGGACAAGCCCGACGTGGATTCGATCGAGGGACTGTCGCCCGCGATCTCGATCGATCAGAAGACGACGTCGCGGAACCCGCGCTCGACGGTCGGCACCGTCACCGAGATCTACGACTACCTGCGCCTGCTCTGGGCCCGGGTGGGCAAGCCGTTCTGCCACGTGTGCGGGTCGCCGATCGAGGGCCAGAGCGTCGAGCAGATCACGGACCGCATCCTGGAGGAGCTGCCCGAGGGCGAGCGCCTGATGGTGATGGCGCCGGTCGTTCGGGGGCGCAAGGGCGAGTACGGCAAGCTCTTCGAGGAGCTGCGCACCGACGGCTACACGCGGGTTCGCGTGGACGGCGAGCTGCGCCTGCTCGAGGAGGAGATCGTCCTCGACAAGAAGTTCAAGCACGACATCTCGGTGGTGGTGGACCGCCTCGTCATGCGGTCGGACATCCGCAAGCGGCTCGTGGACTCGGTGGAGACCGCGGTGGCATTGGCCGAGGGGATCCTCGAGGTCGAGACCGTGCCGAAGGGAGACGCCGAACCGCGCGTCCTGACGTTCAGCGAGCGGTTCGCGTGTCTGACGTGCGGCACGTCGATGCCCGAGCTCGAGCCGCGGATCTTCTCCTTCAACTCGCCGCACGGCGCGTGCCCCCGGTGCACGGGGCTCGGCGCGCAGATGGAGGTCGATCCGGATCTCGTGGTGCCCGATCCGGAGCTGTCGATCAAGGGCGGCGCGCTGGCGCCGTGGTCGGGCTTCCAGTCGAACTACTACCAGCAGCTCACCGACGCGCTCGCGGACGAGTACTCCATTCCCACGGACGAGCCGTGGGAGCGCCTCACCGAGCAGCAGCGGGACCTGTTCCTCTACGGGACGGGCGGCGAGCGGGTGCAGGTGGTCTACCGCAACCGCCACGGGCGGCGGCGGACGTACTCGACGGCGTTCGAGGGCATCGTCAACAACCTCGAGCGGCGTTACCGCGAGACGGAGTCCGACGGCTCTCGCGAGAAGATCGAGGAGTACATGTCGGTGCGCCCGTGTCCGGAGTGCCATGGGGCGCGCCTGCGGCCCGAGTCGCGCTCGGTCCGCGTCGGCGGGATGCCGATCCACGAGTTCTGCGGGCTCAGCGTGCGCCGGGCGCTCGCGTGGCTCGAGGAGGTCGAGCTGTCGGAGACCGAGCGGCATATCGCGCGCCTGATCTTCCGTGAGATCGAGGAGCGGCTGAACTTCCTCGAGAACGTCGGCATCGGCTACCTGTCGATGGATCGCGCCGCGGCGACTCTGTCGGGCGGCGAGGCGCAGCGCATCCGGCTGGCGACGCAGATCGGGTCGGCCCTGGTCGGCGTGCTGTACGTGCTTGACGAGCCGTCGATCGGCCTGCACCAGCGCGACAACTCCAAGCTGATCGCGACCCTCGAGCGCCTGCGCGACCTTGGCAACAGCGTCCTGGTCGTCGAGCACGACGAGCAGACGATGCGGGCGGCCGACCACCTCGTCGATCTCGGCCCTGGCGCGGGTGAGCACGGCGGACGGATCGTCGCCGAGGGCACCGCCGCGGAGGTCGAGCGCATCCCGGAGTCCTTGACGGGCCAGTTCCTGTCGGGCGCGCGGACGGTCGAGGTGCCGGGCAAGCGCCGCAAGCCGAGTGGAAACCTCGAGATCCGCGGCGCGAGCCAGCACAGCCTTCGCGATGTCGACGTCAAGGTGCCGCTCGGCGTCATGACCTGCGTGACCGGCGTGTCGGGGTCGGGCAAGTCGACGCTGGTCAACGACATTCTCTACAAGGCGGTTGCCAGCCGGCTGCACCGGGCCCGCTCACGCCCGGGTGCGCACAAGGCGATCCGCGGGCTGGACCAGCTCGACAAGATCATCGCGGTCGACCAGTCACCGATCGGGCGCACGCCGCGGTCGAACCCGGCGACCTACACCGGGCTGTTCGACGTCATCCGCGACCTGTTCTCAAAGACGCAGGAGGCGCGGGCCCGCGGCTACAAGCCGGGACGGTTCTCGTTCAACGTCAAGGGCGGGCGCTGCGAGGTCTGCAAGGGCGACGGGCAGATCAAGATCGAGATGCACTTCCTGCCGGACGTGTACGTCCCGTGCGAGCAGTGCCACGGCAAGCGCTACAACCGCGAGACGCTCGAGGTGCGGTTCAAGGGCCGCTCGATCGCGGAGGTGCTGGACATGCCCGTCGAGGAGGCGCTCGAGTTCTTCGCGCACATCCCGAAGGTCAAGCGGCGCCTGGAGACGCTGAGCGCCGTGGGCCTGGGCTACGTGCGGCTGGGCCAGCCGGCGACGACGCTGTCGGGCGGCGAGGCGCAGCGCATCAAGCTGGCGACGGAGCTCTCGAAGGTCGCGACGGGGCGCACCCTGTACATCCTCGACGAGCCCACCACCGGTCTGCACTTCGCCGACGTGCAGCGACTGCTGGACGTCCTGCACCGCCTCGTCGAGCAGGGCAACTCGGTCGTCGTCATCGAGCACAACCTCGACGTGATCAAGACGGCCGATCGGATCATCGACATGGGACCCGAGGGTGGCGACGAAGGCGGCCAGGTCGTCGCGACCGGCACGCCCGAGGAGATCGCCGGGACCCCGGGCTCGCACACGGGCGAGTTCCTCGCGGAGCTCGTCACGCCCGCAGCGCCGAAGGCGCGCCGCGGACGCAAGAGCGACAAGGTCGTCGCGGCCGCGTAGATCAGCCCGCCTGGAGCGTTCCGACCTTCACGGCCGTCATCGCCGCGTTGGCGATCGAGGCGCCGGTATCGAGATCGATGCAGCGCAGGTGGACGTCGTTGCTGTTCGGCGTCGTGCCCAGCAGGTTGCGGCCCGCGGTGAGGACGAGTGTCGTGCGCTCGGAGTTCTGCAGCTTCACGCTGGCCTCCGCGAACTGGAAGCCGGCCTGGTCGATCTCGCACGTGACCTCGGAGGCCGCGCCCGAGATGACGTCGACCTTGGCCGTGAACACATACGCGCCGGCCGGCACATCGAGGGTGTCGACGATGGCGCCGAAGTCGGCGACGGCGTGCTGGCTGACCGCCTGGGTGGTGTAGCCGGTCGACGGGCCGGGCTCGCCCTTTGCGCCGGTCGCGCCGGGCGCTCCGGGCTCGCCCTTTGCGCCTGGCTCGCCGGGGGATCCCTGCGGGCCGACCGGGCCCGTGGCTCCGGCGGGGCCGGCGGCTGGGACCGACGCGCTGCCGACGCTGCGGGACAGTTCACGGCGGGCGGCGGTGCTGAGGCGGTCGACCTTCAGCGACCCCCTCTTGACGTCGGCGTTGGTGAT
>JAEMSV010000151.1 GCA_016462625.1 Solirubrobacteraceae bacterium
CCAGCGATACGAGCACGCCCGTAGACGGATTCGGACCGGGCAGCGTGTGCGCGATGACGTGGTCGACCTCGCCGCTCGCCACAGCACGCTCGACGAGAGCCCGGGCAGCACCAGCGCCGAACCCCTGTCCTCGGAACTCAGGGGCGACTTCGTACCCGATCTCGACCGTGCGCTCGGCCGGCGGGGCGGCGAAGCCACCTGAACCGACCAGGCGCCCGGTCGCGTGGTCGACGAAGAACTGCATCGACCACGAGCGGTCAGCCTCCGGCGCGGCCTGGAGATGCTCCAGCGTGAATCCGATGGCCTCAGGGAACTCGGGCCAGCCGTCTGGGACGGGTGAGCCGATCACCTCGCAGAACAGGGTGCGATCGTCGTTCAGCGCGTTCAGCAACGGCACCGTTGCCGGGACCAGCCGGACCTGTGGGTGAGGCGACACGCAGAATCTCCGATCCCGATCCTTTCAAAGGCCGAGGATGACCTTCCCGCGGGGATGTCCCTCTCCCTGGTGCCGCAGCGCCTCGGCGGCTTCACGCAGCGAGTAGCGCTTCTCGATGACCGGCGTGACCTGTCCGCCTTCGACGAGCTCCCGCAGGGTGCCCAGGTCCTCCCTGGTGTGCTTGACGACGAAGACCCGCATCCGCTGGCGCACGAACGGAGCCAGCAGGAGCGCCTTGGTCTGGCGACCCAGCCCGAGCCACCGGCCGGCGTCTCGCACGCCGACGATGACGTAGGTGCCCCGCGGGCTGAGGACGTGCCTGCAGGTGGCCAGCGAGCGGTTTCCGACGAGATCGAGCATCACGTCGTATCGCTGCTCGGCCTGAGCGAAGTCTTGCTTCTGGTAATCGATGACCTGGTCCGCGCCGAGCGATCGGACCATGTCGACGTTCCGTGTGCTGCAAACGGCGGTCACATTCGCGCCGAACGCCTTCGCGATCTGCACGGCGAATGTGCCGACCCCTCCCGATGCGCCATTGATCAAGACCCGCTGCTCCGGTTGGACCCGCCCCTGATCGCGGACGGCGGCGAGCGCGGTGAACGCGGAGTCACCGACGGCCGCGGCCTGCTCGAGCGTCAGACCGGCCGGCTTTGGCAGCAGGTTGGCCTCAGATGTGCAGACGTATTCTGCGAACGCACCGCTGCACCAGCCGAACACCTCGTCGCCCGGCTGGAAGTCTCTGACGTCGCTTCCCACCGCCTCGACGTGTCCGGCGATGTCGCGTCCCGGGGTCGCGCGCCGCGGCTTGCGCAGGCCGAGACCCAGGCGAATGACGTACGGGACGGCCCGCAGCAGGTGCCAATCGCCGATGTTGACGGCCGCTGCGCGAACGCGCACGAGCACCTCGTCATCCTTGGGGACGGGCTTGTCGATCTCCTCGAGTCGCAGGACGTCGGGGGAGCCGTACCGGGGTTGAATGATCGCCTTCATGTCGTTCTCCTTAGTCTCGGAACGGCGCGAGCTGGATGGTGAGGTCGGTCATGGCGAACCGGTGCAGGTACCAGGCGCGGCCACGGGGGACCTGCCGGGCCTCATTGCGCCACAACCCGGCGAACTCGCGCTTGAACCCCAGCCGTGGGAACTCACTGACGACGCTCTTCCGGATTGCGTCGGGGACCTGGTCACTGCGCAGGCCGAAGACGTCGACGCCTGCGCCGGCGGAGAGCAGAAAGGCCTCACCGCCGAACTCGAGGCCCACGCCTGGGGTGTGATGCAGAGCGATCGCATTCGCGACGAGCTCCTGGCTGTCCGCCGGGACCCCGCGCTGGTCGAGGAACTCGCACGCGATCTCGGCGCTGCGAACGGTGAAATCGACGTGAGGCACCGGGCTCGGCAGCCCGGTGTCGTGGAGCATCGACGCGACGTACAGGAGCTCGCGATCGAACGTGACCTGCTGCAGCGCGGCGATCGCCGTGCCCCACGCAAAGGCGCGACGCGAGTGATTGAGCAGGGCGGGGGTCAAGAGCTCCCGGGCTGCGTCCTCGGCCTCCCGTGCGATGGCCGAGTCCGGTGGCGCGAGGCCCGCGGGGTCGACGACGCTCTGTCGACCCGAGTGCCGGCGCAGGACCATCGCGAGCAGGCCGGTGGCGATCCGAAGCTCGTCACGCAGCAGCGGCCTCGCGAGCGACGCGCACTCTCGGGTGGTGAGCACGCCGCCGGTGCGCTCGGTCCACGTGATCGATCCGATTGCGGACATCAGCGCTCGCTCCGGACCTGGCGCACGACGTCCTCGATCGCGCGGCTCGACGCCTGCGCGTGCGCCGGGTCGAGGATCAGGGACCCGTGGGTCGAGCCGGGCACCGTGCGGTGGAAGCTCCGGCTCGAGAGTGTCGCCAGGTCGTTCTGGTCCTTGGCCCAACCGGGCTTGGAGCCGGTGCCGGCGGTGACGACCCCGAGCGGACGGTCGCCGAGCGTCTCGAGACGGGCGGCCCGGTTGAGCTCGGCCGGCATCTGCTGGACGTCGCGCGCGAGCTGCCGCGCCTGTTCCACCGGGGGACCGTCGTCGGGGTCGAGGAGCAGCCGCGCGATGCCGGTCCGCGCGACGGTGGGGACCGGGGCGAGCGCCCGACCCATGCCGGCGGCCGCGTGGGTCTGCTCGGGATGCATGGAGTCGATGAGGGCGACGCCGCCGACCTCCGCGGGGTACCGGTCTGCGTAGCTCAGTGCGAACATCCCCCCGAGCGAGTGGCCGGCCAGCACGACCGGCCCCCGAACGTGCGCGCGCCTGAGCAGCTCGTGCAGATCACGTGCAGCGTCGGCCTTCGGCGCCACGTCGCTGCGGCCGTGCCCGGCGCGGTCGTACACGCAGATGCGCGTGGTTCGGGCCACCTGCGGAGCGATCAGCTTCGCCATCTCCCTGGTCGGTTCGCCGAGGCCCGGTTCGAGGATGACGACGGGGCTTCCGGCGCCGGTGCAGCGGATGTTCAGGCGATGGCCTCCGACGTCGATGAGCCGGTCGCCGGCGACGCGGACCGCTCCGCCGCTCGTGCTGGCCGCGATCGTCTCGTAGCCACCACCGACGGTGGTCAGCGCCATGAGCGCGAGGACCGGGTACAGCACCCTTGAGCCCCTCCGGGGCCGGGGCTGGCGGGCGACCTGCGCCGTCATCCATGCGGTGAGGGCGAGGATCGCGGGCGGCCAGACCCACGCGAGGGTGTCGAGCGTATCTGTGCCCGGCGCGAGCCCGATGAGCGCGACTCCCGTGGTCCCCAGTGCAGCGGCGGGCACCGCGGCCCAGCGGTGCGAGCCGGCATCGCGCCGGATGGACAGGGTCGCGGGCAACGCCCAGCCGATCGCGAAGCCGACCAGGATCGCGCCGGTCGTCGTGGCTTCGCCGCTGCCCGCGAAGGGCCCGGCGACGAGTGCGACGGAGCAGGCCAGGCCCGCGAGCAGCGAGCCGGCGACGGCCTTGGCCGGCGTCTGCTGTTCCGGTACCGGGATGGCGGGTGTGAGGTCGTCGGCCGAGCGCGTCGCGTCATCGGCGGCGAGAGTGGGCGTGTGGAGAATCGTTGGCATACCGACGATCCTGCCGCGGGCGCGGTGTGGCGCCTAGGACCAATACCCCTACGATGCTGCCAGCACGTCGGTTGGCTCACCGGGCCTCGGGAACGAGGCGGAACCGACCGCGGTACTCGGCCGGGCTCACCCCGACATGGCGATGGAAGGCGCGGCGGAGCACCTCGGTGCTGGAAAACCCCGCAGCCTGCGCAACGGCCTCGAGGGTCGGCGCGCCGTCTTCCAGCAGGGTCCTCGCGCGTTCGACCCGGAGTGCCTCGACGTAGACGGCCGGGGTCAGGCCGACCTCGTGCCGGAATGCGCGGGCGAAGGAGCGCTCACTGAATCCAGACCGTTCTGCGAGCTTCGCGACCGACAGGTCCTCGTCGAGGTGGCCGGCGATCCATGCCTGCAGTTCGCGGAGCGCCGGGCGGGTCGCCTGCTGGACGGACAGCGCGCCGCTGAACTGGGCCTGGCCGCCTGGCCGCTTGAGGAAGACGACCAGCATCCGAGCGACCGCCAGGGCGATCTCGGGGCCGAGGTCGTCCTCGATCAGCGCCAGCGTGAGGTCCATGCCCGCGGTGACGCCGGCGGAGGTCCAGATGTCGCCGTCTCGGACGAAGACGGGTTCCGGGTCCAGCTGCACCTCGGGGAACTGCTCGGCGAGGGCGTCGCAGTAGTTCCAGTGCGTCGTCGCCTGGCGGCCGTCGAGCAGGCCGGCTGCAGCGAGCAGGTAGGCGCCCGTGCAGACCGAGGTGGTGCGGCGCGCGCGGCGGGAGGCCTGACGGATCCACTCCGCGAGCTCCTTGTCGCCGGTGGCCTGGCGGGCGCCCTCGCCGCCCGCGATCACGAGGGTGTCGTGGCGCGGCGGCGGAGTGGGGAGGGGGCGTGCGCCGATCGTGACGCCGCTCGCCGTGGTGATGAAGCCCCTGTCGCCTGGGCAGACGAGCTCGACTTGGTACGTGCCCGGGGCCTGCCGATCGGCGTAGTGGAACGCCTCGATCGGGCCCAGGACGTCGAGGGACTGCGCGCCGTCGAGGGCGAGGACGATGACACGGCGCACCGGCGGCATTGACGACGATCCTGCCATCGGACCAGCGTGGCGTCCATGACCAGCATCCCAACGATGCTGCCAAGGTTCCCCGGCGCAGCTCCACGGGTACGCGCCCGTCGGAGGCGCGGCGAGCAGCCGCGCAGCAGAGAGAGGAAGGGTCATGCACTTCAGTCGAGGTCGCCTGCTCACCGCCGGACTCGCCGCGGGGGTGATCAGCGTCGCGGGCGTCGGTGCCGTCGTAGCGGGCACGAGCTCGAGTGACGAGACCGCGCTCGAACCGTCGGGGGTGACGCAGGAGCGCAGCGTCGAGAGGCGCGTGGACCGGCTGATCCGCCGCATGACGCTCGACGAGAAGCTGCAGCAGCTGACCCTCGCCTCGGACGGGCAGATCACGGACGAGCAGGCGGCCGCTGGGATCGGAGGGGTCTTCAGCCTCACCGACCCCGAGAAGATCGATCACCTGCAGCACGTCGCCGTCGAGCAGTCGCGCCTGCACATCCCGATCCTGTTCGCGTACGACACGATCCACGGCTACCGGACGATCTTCCCGATCCCGCTCGGCGCCGCCAGCAGCTTCGATCCGGACGTCGCGGCAGCCGATCATCGCGTCGGCGCGCTCGAGTCCGCCGCCGTGGGGATCAAGCAGATCTACAGCCCGATGGTCGACGTCTCGCACGACCCGCGCTGGGGCCGGATCTCCGAGGCCGCCGGTGAGGATCCCTACCTGAACTCGGTGATGGCGGCCGCGCGCGTCAAGGCGGCCCAGGGCACCGACTACAGCAAGCCCGACAAGGTGCTGACGAGCGTCAAGCACTTCGCCGCGTACGGCCAGCCCGAAGGCGGACGGGACTACAACACCACCGACATGTCCGAGCAGCGGTTGCGGAACCTGTACCTGCCGCCGTTCAAGGCCGCGATCGACGCCGGCGCGGATTCGGTGATGTGCTCGTTCAACGCGATCAACGGCGTCCCGGGCTGCGCGAACGCGCACACTGAGACGGACATCCTCAAGCGCGAGTGGGGCTTCGATGGCTTCATCGAGAGCGACTACACGGCGGTCGCCGAGGAGCGCGCCTGCCCGCCGAAGGCGCCGGACGAGGGTCCGTGCGGCCACGGCACGGCGGCGAACGGACCCGAGGCGGCCGCGAACGCGCTGAACGCCGGCACCGATTCGGAGATGGTGTCGACGAGCTACCGCGACTACGGCAAGGAGCTCGTGCGCAGCGGCCAGGTCCCGATGGCGCGCATCAACGACGCGGTGCGCCGCATCCTGCGGGTCAAGTTCCGCCTCGGCCTGTTCGAGCACCCGTACGTCGATCCGGCGAAGGCCGAAGACGCGCAGCTGCTTCCCGAGAGCCGCGCGGCCGCTCGCAGGGCCGCTGGGCGCTCGATGGTGCTGCTGAAGAACGAGGGCGGCGTGCTGCCGCTGGAGACCGACAAGTCGGTTGCCGTGATCGGTCCGCTCGGCGACAACCAGCACGACCTGCTCGGGCCGTGGTGGGGCAAGGGCGAGGACGCCGACGTGGTGAGCCTGTACGCGGGCATCAAGGCGCAGAACCCGGACACGACGTTCACCGAGGGCTGCAAGATGATCGACAACGACATCTACGACCCGGCGAACGAGTGCCCGTCTGATGCGGGCTTCCCCGAAGCTGTCGCGGCCGCGGAGGCCGCGGATCAGGTCGTCATCGCGGTGGGTGAGGTGCGCGGTCAGAGCGGCGAGGCCGAGGTTCGGAGCAAGATCGACCTGCCCGGCAAGCAGCAGGCGCTCATCGACGCGGTGAAGGCGACGGGCAAGCCGTTCACCGTGGTGCTGTTCAACGGGCGGCCGCTGGATCTGACCGAGGTCGCGGCATCGTCGCCGGCGATCCTCGAGGCCTGGTTCCCGGGCGTCGAGGCCGGCAACGCGGCGGCGGACGTGCTGTTCGGGAAGGTGAATCCCGGCGGCAAGCTCCCGGTGAGCTTCCCGCGCAGCGTCGGCCAGCTGCCGATCTACTACAACCACGAGCCGACGGGCCGGCCGTGTGACGCGACGAGCAAGTACAACTCGCGCTACCGCGACATTGCGAGCTGCGCGCCGTTGTACGAGTTCGGGTTCGGGCTCAGCTACACCACGTTCGCGATGTCGAACCTGCGCCTGAGCGCATCGTCGATGAGTGCGCGGGGCGGGAGCATCCAGGTGACCGTGGACGTGAAGAACACGGGCACGCGGACCGGCGACGAGGTCGCACAGCTGTACATCCACGACCCGGTCGCGAGCATCTCGCAGCCGGTGCGGCGGCTGCGAGGTTTCCAGCGCGTGACGCTGGAACCGGGGGATTCGACCCCGGTGACGTGGACGCTGGACCGCAGCGACGTCGGCTTCTACGACAACAGCGGTCGTTTTGTCGTGGAGCCCGGATCGGTGGACGTATACGTGGGAAGCAGCTCCAGCGCGAGCGACCTCACGCAGTCGTTCACCGTGACCGGTCGCGGGTGAGAGCGAAACGCCGGGACGCTTGCGTCCCGGCGTTGCCCGCCGGGTCGACCGCGGTCGCCGTCAGCAGGTAGCGGCCGAGGGCGAGCCGGCGGGCCTTCGACAGCTGGCCCTTGAAGAGGATCGCGTTCGCGCCGGCGCGGCCGTACACCGTGAGCGTGCCCCGCACGTTGGCGATCGTGCAGCGCGGCTTGGAGCGGTTCTTCGCCGTCGTCTTCCGGCACGTGCGGCCGACGCGGCGCCCGGCCTTCGGCTGCGCGAAGGTCAGGGTCACCTTCGCCGCCTCGCTGAGGGTGAAGCGCAGCGTCGTGCCGCGACGGCGGGTGACCGACCGCCCGAGCGTCAGGCCGGTCAGCCGGGGCGCGGTGACGTCCGTCGTGCTCGTGGCCGGCGTTCCGCTCGCGCCGGTCGCCGCAGGCGCGTCGGGCGACGGGGGCGTCGGGTCTCCGCTCGGGGC
>JAEMSV010000047.1 GCA_016462625.1 Solirubrobacteraceae bacterium
TGTGGGACGGCTGGTCGTTCGGGCTCAGCGAGTCGTACGCGGACTGGTAGGAGACCAGCCGGCTGACCGTCTTCTTACCGGGCGGGCGGATCAGGGTCGTCGCGTTGACCGTGGCCTCCCCGAGCATGCTGGTCGAGCGGTACGCGATCTGCTTGGCGGTCAGCGGCAGCGTGATCCCCGCGACGTGGTACGGCACGTCGCGCGTGCGGATGACCGTTCCGGGCGCGAGGTCCTGCAACGGTGTGGCCCCGTCGTACGCGTAGAACGGGTCATCCGCAGGTTTCGGCATCGCGGATGCGGTGCTCGGCCCGATGAGCGCAAGCGCCATCAGAGCCAGGATCGCCCGCGAGCATGCAGGCGTCTTCCAGCTAGACATAATCGGCTCTCCCCGCCGTTTCTCCCTAAAGCAGAGCGGCAGTGTACTCACACGTACCGTGCCGCGGCAAGAGGCCGGAAACGCTCGCGCCGTCGTACGAACGTCCACGGATCGGGGCTGCATGCCGGGTTCGCGGCTGCGCTGTCGCCACTGCAGGGAATGACCACGGTCATCCCGAACCGCCCGCAGGTCGACGCTCCTACCACTCCCGTTCCCCGCCAGCGCGGCCCCGGCCGTCGCCTGTCCGCAGCGATCGAGGCCATGGACACCTTCCCGGCCCTCGCCGAGGCCAAGCAGCGCGTGATCGCGGGCGCTGCGGGCGGTGGCGATCCGGCCGAGCTCGTCGCGGCGGTGGAGAAGGACGTCGCGCTGACCATCGCCGTCCTGCGAGCGGCCAACGAGCTCGGGCAGTTGACCGGCGACAAGGTCGACTCGATCGTCGACGCGGTGACGACGCTCTCTGCGCAGACGATCGCCGACCTCGCGCACCGGATGCGGACCTTCGACTTCTTGGATCGCGGGTCGGTATGGGAGCGCGCGCCTGAGCGGTTCCGGCTGCACGCCGTGGCGACGCAGCGCGCCATCGAGATGATCGCGCGGCAGACCCAGCACGATGACCGCGACCGGCTCCTGGTCGTCGCCCTGCTGCATGACGTCGGCCAGCTCGTGCTCATGCGGGCGTATCCCGGCTACCCCGACACGGTCCACGGCGACGAGGGGACACCGGAGGATCGCCTCGCCCGGGAGCGCGAAGATCTCGGCGTCGACCACGCGATGGTCGGTGGCGTCGTGACCGGCCGCTGGGGCCTCCCGGCCTCGATCACCGCGGCGGTCGCGGGCCACCACGCTCCGAACGCCACCGGCGACGCCGCGCATCTGCGCCTCGCCGACATGCTTGCCCGCTACTCGCAGGGCTGCGAGGTCAGCGCGAGGGACATGACCGACTGCGGACAGGCCATCGGCCTGGACCTCGACGCGATCCGGTCGCTGATGCACGACGTGTCCAACGCCCCCAACGAGGCCAGGCGCCAGATCGAACCCTGCCCGCTCTCGGGCCGTGAGCGTGAGGTCCTGGTGGAGCTGGCCAGCGGCAAGGTCTACAAGCAGATCGCCGAGGCGCTCGGCCTGTCCAGGTCGACGATTCGCTCGCACCTGCACAACGTCTACGCGAAGCTCGACACACCGGATCGCGCGCAGGCGGTCCTGAAGGCCACCGCCTGCGGGTGGCTCTAGTTCTTGACAGATCGCCTCGCCGGAACATTCGGCCAAGGCCCTGAGTGCTGAACTACACTTTAGGAACCCGACGAGCTGCCGCTTCCCTCGTTGTCGGGCCCTCACTCCCGTGAGGGGAGGAGAGAGTCAGGTGGCATGGCCACCGCACCACGTCGGGCCGGTCCAGGGAATCACGCAGAGATGCGGATGTACGGCCGCGCACTGCTCTCGGGTGTCGCCGGCGGCGCGATGGTGGTCTACGGCCTCCCGCACGCGCAGCAGCCCATGCGCGCCGCGGCAGCGGAAGAGCGATCGTGAACACCATGCGCATCGCCGGGACGTGACCGTGGTGGCGTCCACCTCGCACGCCCCGGCGAAGACGATCGTGCTCACCGAGCAGTGGCGGAAGTACCGGGCCACGAGAGATCGGATCATTCGCGACCAGCTGATCCTGGTGTACTCGCCGATGGTCAAGTACGCAGCGGGGAGCATGAAGTCGCGCATGCCGGCGCACGTCGATGTCGCCGACCTCATCTCGTACGGGCTGGGTGGACTGATCGACGCGGTGGAGCGGTTCGACCCGGACCGGGGGGCGACGTTCGAGACCTTCGCCATCACGCGCATCCGCGGTGCGATCGTGGACGAGCTGCGCAAGCTCGATTGGGTGCCCCGCTCAGTTCGCGCCGAGGCCCGCGCGATCGACCAGGCGACGTCCGAGCTCTCCTGCCGGCTCCAGCGGGTCCCCACCGATGCCGAGATGGCGACCAAGCTCTCGATGACCGCGGTGGAGCTCGACGCTTCGCTGCTCCGGGTCGCCGAGTCCCGCCTGATCTCCCTCGACGAGCCTCACCTACTCGGTTCGGCCGAGGGCTCCGAGCGGGCGATGGTCGACACGGTCGGAGATCCGGACGCCCCGGATCCGGCGGCGAGCGCGGATGCCGCGGAGTCCCGCGCGCTGATCGCCACCGCGATCACGAAGCTGAGCGAACGCAGCCAGGTCGTGGTTGCCCTGCGCTACAACCAGGAGCTGAGTCTCGGCGAGATCGGCGAGGTGCTGAGCCTCACCGAATCGCGCGTCTCCCAGATCCACGCCGCGGCGGTCCTGCAGCTCCGGGCGCTGCTGCCGGCGAGGCTCGCGGACACGAGCTAGGACCTGGGGCGGAGGGGGCGAGCAGTCGCGGGGGTGTGCGCATCCTCCTTCGCGTGACGACGGAGAATGCGCACACCCCTGCGAAAACGACAGCGGCCCCCGAGTTCTCGGGGGCCGCTGGTCAACATCGAAGGCGTCATGCGGATGAGAGGACTCGAACCTCCACGGGGTTACCCCCACGGCGACCTGAACGCCGCGCGTCTACCAATTCCGCCACATCCGCCTGGGATGCGGCCGACGACGATACCGCACGGATTGCCTGCTAGATTGCTCTGCCCCGAGCCGCCATCGTCTAGGGGACTAGGACGCCGCCCTCTCACGGCGGAAACCGGGGTTCGAATCCCCGTGGCGGTACTCGAAAAGCTCCCGAACTCCGGGGGCTTTTCTCGTTCTGGGCGGCAGATGCCCAGGCTCAGCAGAATGACGGCGACGTCGTCGCGCCGCCCGCCTGCTTGGTGACCCGCAGCCGGCACGTGTTGATGCCGTTCGCCGTGAGGATCCCGCGGATCCGGTCGAGGACCGGCTGGGGCTGCGTTGCCGTGCGCGACAGGACGAACGCCGACGTGCGGTCCGGGTCGGTGACGACCGCCCATGAGTAGTCGTCGGCCAGGCCGACGATCACGTAGTTCGTCCCCATGTAGACCGGCCCGCCGATGTTCAGGAACGTGACCTGCAGCTGGGCGTTCGTCACCGGGTCGGCGATCCGGGCGCGGCCGGTGATGCTGATGGTCGTCCCGAGGGGTCCGGCGCACTTGTTCGCGACGCGCACAGTGCCATCCGCGTTGAGCGAGTACGTCGCGGTCGTGTCGCGCAGGCAGCCGACGTCGAACCACTGGGGAATCGCCGCGAGCTGCTTCCACGTGCCGAGGTATCGGTTGACCTCGACCCGTGGGACCGGCTCCACCGCGGACGCCGCCTGCGGCAACGCGAGGACGGCCAGGAAGAGCAGTGGGGCGAGGGCACGGCGCAGGATCGTGGACATGTTCGACGTACGAGCCTGCATTGTGGACCGGTTGCCGGGGCGCCGAATTGGCGCCCCGGCGCTCGGGCGTCAGCGCCTCGGCTGAGCAAGCGCCGTCGCGGCGGGGACGCGCAGGTGACGGCTCTTCATGAGGGCCGTGAACCGGCAGCCGTTCTGCGTTGCGCGGTCGATGAAGTCCTCAGCCAGGTCGTACCACGCCTGGGCCTCCGCGTCGTTGCCCAGCCCGATCTGGCGGTCGCCCTGGTCCCACGCGTCCTGGATCAGCTTCGCGACGCCCGCGCAGTACTCGTCCTGCTGCTGGTTGCCCGTCGTGGTCGCCTTGATGGCGGACACCGAGACGGTCGCCTGCGGGACGCGCCCGCCACCGGTCGTCTGCTGCTTCGCCTGGACCGCTGCCCAGCCACATCCGGCCGCGCGAGCGCGGTCGAGCGTGTTCCGGGCGCGGTACTTGTAGAAGTCCCGGACGTTCTTCGGCTGCGTCGGGTCGGTCGAGATGTCGTGGTATCGCTGCATGCGGTCGCGCAGGGTGTTGCACAGCTCGCTGTTGCCGGCGGGCCCGCTGCCGGTGTTCTGCGCGGCGCCGGAGACGGCGGGCACGGCCGCGGCCGCCATCGCGATGGCCAGGACGGCGAGCATGAGGCGGACGGGGCGGGTGACGGTGGTGGCGAACATGACGGCTCCTTGGGTGATGGGAAGGACGTTCGCCTCCCAAGGACGCCGGTCTGGCGGCCGCATTCCGCTGTGTCACGGATGCGACAGATGCACGGGATCAGGTCGAGCGCCGCACGCGGGTGCGCAGCGCCCATCCGGCGATGCGGTCGACGCGTGCGAAGAGGGCCGGGTAGGGCGTCTTGCAGTCTGCGTCCCGGCCCGTGAGCACGCCGACGGCGAGCCAAGCCCCCGGGGTCCCGACGACGAGTGGACCGCCGCTGTCCCCGCCGCAGACGTTCGGGGCGCCGGCCGCTCCGGCACACACCGTCCACGCTGGGCGGTACGGAACCTTGAACTCACCGATGCCGTAGGTCTCCTCGCACGTCTCGTCGCTGACGATCGGGATGGCGAGCTGCCGCAGGCGATCGGCGAAATATCCCGACGCCATGCGGCCCCAGCCCATGGTCCAGGCCGCGGTGCCAGCGCTCCACAACGACTCCTGGCCGGGCTGCATGAGGGCGATCGCCGGCGTGCGCGCGTCCGCCGCGAGGTGCAGGACGGCGGCGTCGAGGCCTTCCTCCGAGTGCGACGTATACCCGGGGTAGACACTGATCGCCTTGACCGGGACGCGCCGGCCTCCGCGGTCGGTCAGCCGCACGCGACCCAGCAGGACGTCGACTTCGTCTGGGTCGACATCGTCGAGGCAGTGTGCCGCGGTGAGGACGCGGCGCGGCGCGATCACGACGCCCCCGCAGAACTGTCCCCAGGCGGTCTGGGAGGCGGTGTTGTCCACGATGCCGGCGAACCACGGCCAGGCACCCGGTGCCGCCGGGGTCCCGCCCATGATGGCGTGGGCCTGCATCGGCCACCCGAGAAGTGCCACGGTCAACGCTGCCGTACAGACGGCGCGGATTGCCGGGCGCGGGGAGAGCGGGAGCATGGCGCTCACCCTACGCCTTGGCCGCGACGTCGCTGACCGAGCAGACTACGCTGAGCTATCGGTGTCTTTCCCGGAGCGTGCTGGGCGTCTTCGATCGGCGGGCTACCCGTCGAGCACCTGGCGGTCGAGCACGATCCGCACCCGGCGATCGGAGCCGTCCGCGACGCTCGTCGCCCACTCGTCGTCGTGTTCGCGCACCGGGTCGCTGATCTCGTCGACCGGATCGACGCCGACGACCAGCGTGCCGTCGTCGGTCCAGCGCAGGCCGTTGACGTGGTTCGCGCGCAGCACGACGTCGCCGTCACCGGGATCTGCGGCCAGGCGCAGGAGCACCTGCCCTTCGGTCGCGCCCGCCGCGCCGCCGCACGAGCGCTGCCGGTCGGTCGCGACGACGGTGCCGTCGGGGGACGCAAGGCGCGTGTCGCTCGTGGTGCAGTCGTCCTCGACGCTGCAACCGAGCGCGGAGGCGGCGAGTGCGAGCACGATGAGCAGGATCCCGGCGGGGCGCATGGTCGCCCAACCGGGATCGCCCGACGGGATTACGCGGCAGCGCTCACGACGTCGAACTTCATGCCCGCGGCGACGAGGCGCGAGCGGAGCGCCGGCCCGAGCGCCGCGGCGGTCGTCGTCTGACCAGAGACGTTCGGCAGCTCGTCGAAGGCGAGGGACATCGCCGACTCGGCGAGCATCTTCGCCGTCTCGGTGTATCCGGGATCGCCACCTGAGACCTCGGTCACGACGTGCTTCCCCCCGCCGTCGCCGATGAACGTGACCTGAAACCAGGAGTTCGCCCGGCGCTCCTCCGAGGGGCCGGTGCCGGGAGGGCTCATCTTCACCATCCGCCGGCGCAGCGGCGGGACCTGCGACGCGGCGAGGACGCCCACCACCCCGAAGACCGCGCCGACCACCGTGAACGGGCTCTTGAGCGCCGCGTAGTGGCCGTAGGTGAAATCGGGGCCGTAGCGCTCCTGGGCACGCGCGGAGCGCAGGATGATCTGCGGGTCGACGGTGGGGAGGGGCAGTGCGAAGGCGCCGATCTCCTTCTCGTACGCGGGCTTCGACATGCCGTGGGTGCGGCGCCCGTCGGCGGGCTTGCCCTCGCGGGCTTTGCGTTCCTTCGCGGCGGACATCGTCTGCCGCCCTCGAGACATCGCCGTCGTCGCCGAGTCCAGCGTGCCGCCGGAGAAGAGTCCGTTGCCGCGCACGTAGCCGCGGACCTTCAGCGGCACGCCCTCCGGGAGCTGCTCGACGCAGAACTGCGCGCCCAGGTCGTGCGGGATCGAGTCGAAGCCGCACGCGTGGATCAGCTTCGCCCCCGACTCGACCGCGCGGTCGTGGTGGCGCAGGTACATCGTGTCGACGAACTCCGGCTCGCCCGTGAGATCGACGTAGTGCGTGCCCGCGGCGGCGCAGGCCGCCACGAGCGGCTCGCCGTAGCGGATGTACGGGCCGACGGTGGTGGCGACGACCTTCGTCGAGCCGGCGACGCGGGCGAGGCTCGTCGGATCCGAGGCGTCGGCGACCAGCAGCGAGACATCACCGCCCAACCGGTCCCGGAGCGCCTCGAGCTTCTCGAGGCTGCGCCCGGCGATCGCCCACTTGGCGCCCTCCGGCGCGTTGGCGGCCAGGTACTCGGCGGTGAGGCCGCCGGTGAACCCGGTGGCGCCGAAGAGGACGACGTCGAACTCGCGGTCGGTCATGGCGCGAGCATACGGGCCGCACCGTGCACCGCAACTCGCGCGTCGGGAAAGCGTCATAGGGGCATGCCCGTGGGTATGAGAGCGGTCGTGCTGCCGAGTGTCGCGGCCGCGGTGATGGTGCTGAGCGTCGTCCCCGCGCGCGCGGCCGCGCCCAAGCTCGGCGAGCCCCGGGTGATCGCCTCCTTCACCGGCGCGACGCGCGTCCTCACGTCGGTGTCGGACCCGACGCACCGCGCGATCGTCGCGGTCGAGAGGACGCCGTCGGGGGCCGACCGGCACGTCGTCCTCTTCCGGCGGGCCAATGGGCGCTACAAGCGCTTCGACCTGCCGCCGCCCCAGGACCCGATCCAGCGCGTGCGGCTCGCACTGATGGAGAGCGGGGACGGGCTCGTCGCGTGGGACGACAAGGACCGGGTCGTCACCCAGATCTGGCACGCCGACGGGCGCGTGGACCGCCCGTTCGTCGCGCTCTCCAGCGTGCGCCCGACGCTCGTCGCCGATGGCACCGCCAACTGGGCGCTGGGGTCAGACGACGCGGGCACCGTGGTGCTCGTCGCCCCGCGCGCCGCGCCCCGCAACCGCATGACGATCCAGGCGGCCGTCCGCGAGCCGGGCGGTGTGTTTGCGCCGGCGCAGCAGGTCGCGGCGCTGCCGGTCGCCGATGTGCCGCTGTTCACCCCGACGGTCGAGCCGGGCGGCGCGATCACCGTCCGGTGGCGCGGCGGCGCGTCCGCGAGGGCAGCAACCGGCGCGATGTTCGGCGCACCGGTCGCCGCGACGTGGGAGCTCTCGCCCGGCTTCGAGACCATTGGCCCTGACACCGTCGCCGTCGCGTCGCTGTCGGCGGAGATCATGCGCACGCTCCCGCGCGGGACGGCCCGCGTCGTCCTGCCGGCCGAGGAGGCGACGAACGGCCCGGTCGCCATCGGCCAGGCGATCCGCGCGCTGTGCCGGATCGGGGCCTCGGGGTGCTCGGATCTCCACCGCTTCGTGTGGCCGGGAGGGGTCGAGCGGCTCGCGTTCCTCGCCTCCGCTCCGGCTCCGGCGCAGATCTGGCAGTGGCACGTCGCGACGCTGAACCCGCGCCGCGGGGAGTTCGTTGGTCCGAAGCTGGTGAGCGCGAACCCGGGCCTCGTCCCGCTGCGCGGCGGCACGCCCGGGCGAGTCGACTTCGCGGGCGTGGACACCGACGGCGTGCCCGGCGCGCAGCTCGCAGGCGGGCGTCTGTATGTCATGCCCTACGGCACCGGTGAGGCGCTGGCCGACCGGCACGCGCCGGAGATCGGCGTCGGTGACACCGCGACGAGCGACGCCGACGCGGTCTACATCCCGCTGTGGTGCGACGAGGCGTGCTCCCTGCGGCTGCGCGCCCGCGTCGAGCGGCGCGGGCGCCGTCCCGGCCGGTGGCAGCCCGCGGCCGCGCTCGACCGCGACGGCTCCTACGCCGTCCGGCAGGAGCCGTTCCAGACGGCCGCCGGGCGCGTCCGCACCCGCGCTGGCGACGGAGCGGTGCTCCGATTGCGCATCACGGCGACCGACCGCGCCGGGCGCCGGCGGACCGAGACCGTCGCGCTGCGGGCGGGCCGGGGCGCGGCCGCGCGCGCCTGGTGTCGCATCGGCGCGGCCGCCTGTCCGGCGTAGCTCAGAGCTCGGGGTTCGACGCGACCCGGCCGCAGACCGGGCACTGCTCGCCGTCGCTGCCCCCGCGGCCCATGCAGACCGGGCAGTCGTCGACGGTGTCGAGGACCCCGAGCAGCTCGGTGACGCCGAGCACGAGCAGGCGCTCCTCGTCGATGTCGACCCACACGCCCGCCTGCGCGGGAAACACGACGTGGTCCCCGGGGCGCACCGGCATCGTGACCCCGGCGGCGCCCCACCAGTCGACGCCCGGGCCGACTGCGAGCACGATCCCGTGGTGCGGCGGCGGCTCGCGCGAGCCGGGCGGGACGAGCAGGCCCGACTGCCGAACCCGGTCGGGCTCGAGCTCCTTGAGCACGACACGGTCGAACAGGGGGCGGAGATTGCGACGGGCCACGAGGCACACCGTATCGGTGCCGCCTCCGTACACTTGACGCATGGTCGTAGATCCTCAGGGGATCGCCGCCGCGCTCAAGCCGAAGCTGCGCGGGGTGTCGCATCAGTGGGCCTTCTTCGTCTCGCTCGTCGCGGGTGCCGCGCTGATCGTGGCCGCGCCGCACGCGAAGGCGACCGTCGCCGCCGCGATCTACGCCGCCACGCTGTCGGGCCTGCTCGGCGTCAGCGCGCTCTACCACCGCGTGAACTGGAGCTCGGTGAAGAAACGCATGATGATGCGCCGCCTCGATCACGCGATGATCTTCCTGCTGATCGCGGGCACCTACACGCCGTTCGCCCTGCTCGTGCTCCAGGGCCCGCTGGCGATCGTCATGCTCGTGGTCGTCTGGGTCGGTGCCGGGCTCGGCGCGATCAGCCAGATGGTGTGGATCCACGCGCCGCGCTGGGTGATGAGCGTGTGCGGCATGGCGCTCGGCTGGGTCGCGGTCGCCGCGATGCCGCAGATGGCCGACCGCATGGGCCTGGCCGCGATCCTCATGCTCAGCGCCGGGGGCGCGCTCTACACGATCGGCGGGATCGTCTACGCGACGAAGAAGCCCGATCCGGTGCCCTCGATCTTCGGGTACCACGAGATCTTCCACGCGCTCGTGATCGCCGCGGCGGCGTTGCAGTTCGCCGTCGTCGCCGCCTGGGCGCTCCCGGCCGGCGCATAGACCGGCGCGCGGCTCGTCCGTAAGATCCTTCGCCATGGGTGGGGATAACGGAAACGCTGCCGCGCTCGCGCGGCCGGCGCTGCGGCCGAGGCCGCGCGAACGCAGGGGTGTGCGACTGGTCGGCGTCGGGGGCTACCTCCCGGAGACCGTCCTGACGAACGAGGTGCTCGGTGAGCAGCTCGGCGTCGACGCACACTGGATCCACAAGCGCACGCTGATCGAGGAGCGCCGCTACGCGAACGGGATGTCGACGGCCGAGATGGCCACGCGCGCGGGTCGGCAGGTGCTCGAGAACACGGGCATCGACCCGAAGGACATCGATCTCGTCATCGTCGCGGGCGACACGCCGGACGACTACCTGCCGCCGACTGCCCCGCTGGTCGTGCGCGAGCTCGGCTGCGACAACGCCGGCGCATTCGACCTCCACGCCGCCTGCACCGGCTGGCTCTACGGCCTGGACGTGGGCAGCGGCATGATCGAGAGCCGTCGCGCCGACACGATCCTGCTGATCGGCTGCCAGGTCATCAGCCCGTACCTCGACCCGACCGACAAGATGACCGTCCCGGTCATGGCCGACGGTGCCGGGGCGGGGATCATCACCGCCGTCGAGGGTGACGGGTACGTGCAGACCGTCGTGCGCGGTGCTGACGCGAGCTACGCCCACCTCGTGCGCGCGGGCAAGGACCGCATCTTCCGCATGGAGGGCATGGAGACGTTCAAGCAGGCGATCGACGCGCTCGTCGACACCTCGAAGGAGGTTGTCGAGATGTGCGGGATCACGATCGATGACATCGATCTCTTCTGCTACCACCAGGCCAACGGCCGCATCCTGCGCCGCGTGGTCCGCTCGCTCGACTTGCCCGAGGAGAAGGTCATCGAGGCGATTCGGCTCACCGGCAACACGGGGCCGGCGTCGATTCCGCTTGCGCTCGAACGTGCGCAGGCCGAGGGGCGGCTCGAGTCCGGGCAGCGCATCCTGCTCGGGACCGTCGGCGCGGGCGCCCTGTGGGCGTCCACGCTGATCGAGTGGACCGGCTGACTCAGCCGATCCAGAGCGCGGCGACGGTGCCGTACGCAGCGAGCTCGACGAGCTTGCTCACGGCGCCGTAGCTGTCGCCGGTCAGACCGCCGAGGGCCCGCGCGAAGGCGAGGCCCGCGGCGAGCGTCATCACGGTCGCGAGGCCGAGCAGGACGGCGCCGTCGACCGGGTCGCCCGCGGCGACGAACACCACCGCGCCGGTGAACGCGGTGCTGAGCACCAGCACGGGGGAGCCGACTCGCAGGAGTGCTCCCGAGCCGTCGGCACGCGCCGGCCCCGCCAGGCGCGAGTGGGGGAGGATCGACCACCGAGCGAGGGTGTGCGCGCAGATCGCTGCGGCGAGGACGTCGTCGCCGCCGAGCCCGACGAGGCACGTGTACGCGAAGAGCAGCGGGAGGACTGCGGCGATCGCCCCGTACGTCCCGACCCGCGAGTCGCGCAGGATCTCGAGCTTGCGCTCGCGCGGGACGTGCGCGCCGATCCCGTCGGCGATGTCCGCGAGGCCGTCCTCGTGCAGCGCGCCGGTCAGCAGGATCCCCGCCAGCAGCGCGAGCACCGTCGACGGGCCGGCGGGCAGGACGAGGTCGCCGAGCAGGCGCGTCCCGCCGACGACGGCCCCCACGAGCAGTCCGACGACCGGGAACCACGCCGCGGCACGGGACATCCCGCGCCCGTCGAGGACGCGATCGTCCGCGACGGGGAGCCGCGTCAGGAACGCGAGCGCGGTGCGCGCATCGGCGAGCATCGGGGCGCGGTCACCCGTCGCGGCCGGACACGCCGGCCTCGGCGAACGTCGCCATGCCGTCGTGGGCGGCACAGGCCAGGCGCAGGATCGCGAGCGCCGTGACGGCGCCGCTGCCCTCGCCGAGCCGCATGTTCAGCTCAAGGACGGGATCCAGCCCGAGATGGTCCAGCAGCGCGGTGTGCGCGGGCTCGGGGGACCGGTGCCCAGCCAGCAGCCGGGGCTGCAGCTCGGGCTCCATCGCGACGGCGACCGCCGCCGCGGCGGTCGCGATGAGGCCATCGCAGACGTACGCGAGGCCCTGCTCGCCTGCGCCGAGCGCCAGGCCCGTCAGGACCGCGATCTCGCCGCCACCCACGCGGCGCAGCCACCCGAGCGGCCCGTGGGCGTGGGGGCGGTGCAACGCCATCGCGCGGCGGACGACATCGCGCTTGTGCGCGAGGCCCGCCTGGTCGAGGCCGGTGCCGGGGCCTGCGAGCTCCGGCCCGTCCGCGCCGGTCAAGCCGGCCGTCAGGCACGTGGCGGGCGTCGTGTTGCCGATGCCCATCTCGCCACCGACGAGCACCGTGACGCCGTCAGCGGCAGCGGCAGCGGCGAGCTCGCGCCCGCAGTCGACTGCGACGGCGACCTCGCCGGCCGTCAGGGCGGGCTCCTTCGCGAGGTTCGCGCTGGGGCGCAGCCCGGTCCGGACGAGCTGTTGGTGGTCGGGGGCGCTGCCCGGCGCCACGCCGGCGTCGACGAGCACGAGGCCCGCGCCGACCTCACCCGCGAGTGCCGTCACCGCGCCCTGCCGGGCGAGGAACGCGCCGAGCATCTGCCCCGTGACCGCGGGCGGATAGGCGGAGACGCGCTCCTGCGCGGCGACACCGTGATCGGCGGCCGCCACCACGACGCGCGGGATGACCTGCGGGCGTTCCCGGCCCGTCGCGCCGGCGAGCCAGACGGCGAGCTCTTCGAGCCGGCCGAGCGCGCCCACGGGTTTCAGCAGCTGGCGCTGCCGCGCCCGGGCGGCGTCAATCGCCGCCACGTCGAGCGGCCGGATCGCAACGCGGTGAGGCGGATCGGGGTGGGCGTCCGCACAGGCGGTCACCTGCTCGCCCCGGGCTCCCAGAGGGGCTCGGCCCCGTCGTTCGCGGCACGGCTCAGGATGAAGAGCAGGTCACTCAGCCGGTTGAGGTAGCGGACGACCTCCACGTTGGCGCCCTCGACCTCGAGCGCGCGCCGCTCGGCGCGGCGGCAGACCGTCCGGCAGACGTGCAGCTGGGCGGCGGCGGGCGAGCCTCCCGGCAGCAGGAACGAGCGGAGCGGCTCGAGCTCGTTGTTGACCTCGTCGCAGCGCTCCTCCAGCCACGTCGTCTGCTCGGGCAGGACCCGCAGGCGCTCGCGCCCGCCCTCCTGGCCCTCGGGGACCGACAGGTCCGCGCCGAGGTCGAAGAGGTCGTTCTGGATTCGCCGCAGCCACGGCGCGAAGCGCTCGGGCAGCGACGGGAGGGTCAGCGCGACGCCGAGGTGGGCGTTCAGCTCGTCGGTCTCGCCGTACGCCTCGATGCGCGGGTGGGTCTTCGGCACGCGGCTCATATCGCCGAGGTGCGTTTCCCCACCATCGCCGAGACGCGTGTAGATCCGGGTCAGGTTCACGGTCACGGTGTCCCGAGTCTGTCAAACTGGCGCGCCTCCCGGATGGCCCTTCCTGACGTCCCCCTCCTGCGGCACGGTTGCCGCACCACGTTCCTCGTCCTCGCCGTGCTCGCGCTCGTCGCGCCGGGCTGCGGCGCGGGCCCCGGCCAGGAGGCCGGCAACGTCCAGCTGCTCGTGACCGAGGGCTTCGGCGAGGCGGAGCTGCTGCGAGTGCCGGCGCCCGAGCGGGGCGACGGCGACAGCATCGTGGACCTGCTGCGGGCCAACGCCAAGGTCGAGCTCGACGGCGACACGGTCGTCGGCGTGCGCGGCAAGGCGGCGGCGGACGATTCCGGCTGGTTTGCCTACGTCAACGGTGTCGCTCCCGACGAGGCGCCGGCGAAGACCGACCTCGAGGACGGTGCGCGCATCTGGTGGGACCTCCATCGCCGTGGGATTCCGGTCCGCGCGGTCGTCGGCGCGTACCCCGAGCCCTTCCGGACCGGCCTCGAGGGGCGGCGGTTCCCGCTGCGCATCGAGTGCTCGGACGTGCAGAGCAAGGCGTGCGATCAGGTCGCGGCCGCGTTCTCGAAGCTGGGGATCGTCGCCGCCCGCGGCGGCCTGGGCACGACCGCGGGGGAGGAGACGCTGCGGGTGCTCGTCGGCCGGTGGTCGAAGCTCCGCTCGCGCGACGAGGTCGCCGAGAGCCTGGCGGGCCGGCCCGGGGCCAGCGGCGTCTTCGCGCAGTTCGCCGACGGGGGCCGGACCCTCGTCACCTTCGACGCCGCGGGCCGGCCGGTGCAGCGCCTTGGTGCGGGCACGGGCCTCGTCGCCGCAGGGCGGATCGAGCATTACGGCCCGACCTGGCTGGTCACCGGTACGGACGACGCGGGGGTCGACAGCGCCGTGCTTGCACTCGACGAGTCCGCACTGGACAGCAAGTTCGCGCTCGCGGTCTCGGAGAATCGCGGGATCGCGCTACCCGAGAACCCTGGTACCGGGTAGTTCGCCCGCCATTTCCAACCCGGGCGGCATGACATTCCCACTATGGGGTAGCTTTCCCGCCCCATGCGAGTAGGTGTCCCCAAGGAGACCGCCGCGGGCGAGCACAGGGTTGCGCTCGTCCCCGAGGTCGTCAAGAAGCTTTCCGCCGCCGGCCATGAGGTCGTCGTGCAACCCGGTGCCGGCGCTGGGGCGATGATCCCCGATGCGCTCTTCACCGACGCCGGTGCGACGCTCGGCGAGGACGTCTGGACCGCCGACGTCGTCGTGAAGGTCGCGCCGCCCACCGATGAGGAGATCGGCAAGCTCGGCTCCGGCACGTTGCTCGTCGGGTTCCTCGAGCCGCTGACCAACGGCGCCGCGATCAACGCGCTGGCCGCCGCGAAGGTCACGGCGTTCGCGATGGAGGCCATCCCGCGCATCACCCGCGCGCAGTCGATGGACGCGCTCTCGTCGCAGTCCAACGTCGCCGGGTACAAGGCCGTCCTGCTCGCGACGAACGAGATCGGCCGCTTCATGCCGATGCTCATGACCGCCGCCGGCACGATCCGCCCCGCGAAGGTCCTGGTGCTCGGCGCCGGCGTCGCGGGCCTGCAGGCCATCGCGACCGCGCGCCGCCTCGGCGCCGTCGTCGTCGGCTACGACGTCCGCTCCGCCGTCAAGGAGCAGGTCGAGTCGCTCGGCGCCCAGTTCCTCGAGCTCGAGGCCGGCAAGGGCGCGGAGGGTGAGGGCGGCTACGCCCGCGAGCTCACCGACGAGGAGAAGGCCGCCCAGCAGCAGGAGCTCACGGACGCCATCGGGGGGTTCGACGTGGTCATCACGACCGCGCTCGTTCCGGGCCGTCCCGCGCCGAAGCTCATCTCGGCCGAGGCCGTCGAGAAGATGCCGCCCGGCGCTGTGATCGTCGACCTGGCGGGCATCGCCGGCGGCAACTGCGAGCTGACCGAGCCCGGCGAGACCGTCGTCAAGCACGACGTGACCATCGCCGCGCCGCTGAACCTTCCCGCGACGATGGCCGAGCACGCCTCGTCGCTGTATGCCCGCAACGTCCAGGCACTGCTGGAGCTGTTCCTCGATGAGGAGAAGCAGGGCGTGAGCCTTGACTTCGAGGACGAGATCATCGCCGGCGCGTGCATCACGCGCGAAGGCGAGATCGTCCACGAGGGCGCCAAGCAGACGGCCGCCGCGACCGCCTGACCTGAGGAGCA
The DNA here is from genome assembly GCA_016462625.1 of Solirubrobacteraceae bacterium. The sequence continues at coordinate 15,367 of JAEMSV010000047.1, forward strand.
GTCATGGACTACCTGACCCTGGCCACGACCGCCGCTGAGCGGACGCCGATCATCACGCTGCTGGCGATCGTCGTGCTCGCCGGCTTCGTCGGCTTCTTCGTCATCAGCAAGGTGCCGAACACGCTGCACACGCCGCTCATGTCGGCAACCAACGCGATCCACGGCATCGTGATCCTCGGCGGCATCATCGCCATGTACACGGCCGACAGCCCGCTCAGCAAGGTGCTGCTGGTCATCGCGATCGCGTTCGGCACGATCAACGTCGTCGGCGGCTTCCTGGTCACGGACCGCATGCTCGAGATGTTCAAGAAGAAGGACTAGCTCGGACCATGCTCGCCACCACCTTCATCCAGGACGACAACTTCATCAACGCGGCGTACATCGTCGCGTTCACGCTCTTCATCGTCGGCCTCTCGCAGGTCACCAGCCCGCAGACCGCGGTCCGGGGCAACCGCATCGCCGCGTGGGGCATGCTCCTCGCCGTCGTTGCGACGTTCCTCTACCAGGACGCAGGCAACTGGTGGCTGATCGCGATCGGCATCGTCGTCGGCACCGCCGTCGGCGTCCCGAGCGCGCGCAACGTGAAGATGACCGCGATGCCGCAGCTCGTCGCGATCTTCAACGGCGTGGGCGGCGGCGCGATCGCGCTCATCGCCTGGGCCGAGTTCCGCGCGGCGGACGGCCACCTCTCCGACGAGCTGGCGGTCGGTATCCCGCTCGTCTTCGCGGCGATCGTCGGCTCGATCTCGTTCTGGGGCTCGAACATCGCGTTCGCCAAGCTCCAGGAGCTCATCGACGGCAAGCCCAAGAAGGTCCCGGGCGGTGCCTGGCTGAACCTCGCCCTGCTGATCGGCGCGATCGCCTGCGGCGTGCTGATCCTCACCGGCTCCACGTCGGAGGGCCTGTTCATCGGGCTGCTCGTGCTCGCAGGGATCCTCGGCAACCTGTTCGTCCTGCCGATCGGCGGCGCGGACATGCCCGTCGTCATCTCGACCCTGAACGCCTTCACTGGTCTCTCGGCCGCGGCGGCCGGTATCGCGCTCGACAACACCGCGCTCATCGTGGCCGGCATGATCGTCGGCGCGTCCGGCACGATCCTGACCGACCAGATGGCGAAGGCCATGAACCGCACGATCCCGTCGGTGCTGCTCGGTGGCTTCGGCGGTGGCGGCGGCGACGTCCCCGCGGCGGTCTCCGGTGCCGGCGGCGGAACGGTGCGCTCGACGAGTGCGGCCGACGTCGCGATCCAGCTCGCCTACGCGCGCCAGGTCGTCGTCGTCCCGGGCTACGGCATGGCGGTCTCGCAGGCTCAGCACGCGGTCCGCGAGCTCTCCAAAGCGCTGGAGGGCAAGAACGTCGAGGTCAAGTTCGCCATCCACCCCGTTGCAGGTCGCATGCCCGGTCACATGAACGTCCTCCTCGCGGAGGCCGATGTGCCGTACGACCAGCTCAAGGAGATGGACGAGATCAACGGCGAGTTCGGGCGCACCGACGTCTCGCTCGTCATCGGCGCGAACGACGTCACGAACCCCGACGCACGCAACAAGGCCGATTCGCCCATCTACGGGATGCCGATCCTCAACGTCGACGAGTCGGCGTCGGTCATCGTCCTGAAGCGCTCGATGTCCAGCGGTTTCGCCGGGATCGACAACCCGCTCTTCGTCAACCCGAAGACGCAGATGCTCTTCGGCGACGCCAAGGGCAGCATCACCGAGATCACCTCGGAGCTGGCCAACCTCTAGCCGTTCGGTCGCACGCCCCCGCCGTCTGTCGGTGGGGGCTTGCGTCCCGCGGCCATTGGGCCGATGATGCACGCATGGGGGAGCTACCGCTCCTAGTTCGGTGTCTGCTGGCAGCCGCACTCGCTGCCACGATCGTCTGGGCATTCTTCGGTCGGGCGCCGCGTCGCTGCGTTCCGGTCCGGGCCGTCGTGTGGACGGGGTCGCTGGGTGTGGCCTGTTACGCGGCAGCCGCGCTCGCCGTGGCGTTCGGACGTGGTGAGGCCGCGCTCCTGATGGCGTTCGCCGTCGAGGGCCTGTGCGCGACCGTCTGGCTGGCGCGGGGTGTCCCGCGTGACGAGGGCGAGGACGATGACGGCGGAGGCGGAGGCGGCCGGCCGAAGCATCCGACTGGCCCGTCCCCGATCGATTGGGAGCAGTTCGACCGTGATCGCGCGGCGTGGTCGCGGCGCACCGGGTCGCACCCGCGGCCGCCCGAGCGCGTGGCCTAGAACCGCGCTGCGATCCAGTCCAGGACGCGCGTGAACGCGAGCTCGGCCAGTGGAGTCCCGCTGCTCAGGAAGCTGTGCGGCGCCTCGGGCCAGATCTGCAGCTCCGCGTCGGGGAGGCGCTCGGCCAGCAGCCGGGAGTCGTCGAGGAGCGGGTCGAGCGCGCCGACGGTCAGTAGAGCCGGCGGGAGGCCGCGCAGGTCTTCGTACAGGGGAGAGAACGCGGGGTCGCGCAGGGCATCGCCGATCACGCCGGGCAGCGCGAGCTCGGCGAAGGCGTCGAGCCATGTCCGCGTGAGGAGCAGCGTCTCCTCCGTGGCCGCCCGGGCGCTGGCCGTGCCCGCAAGGTCGTAGCGTCCGCAGTCCAGGTGCATCCCGGCCAGCGGGACCTCCGAGCGCAGCCGGATCGCGGCGGAGAGCGCCAGGTGTGCCCCAGCCGACGTCCCGGCGAGGACGAGCGGCAGCTCCGGCCATCGCGCCGCCGCCCAGCGCACGGCCGCGACGCAGTCGGAGATCTCCTCGCGCAGGGTCACGTCCGGCGCGAGCCGGTAGGCCGGACTCACCACGACGGCACGGCACGCCCGGGCGATGCGGTCGTTCAGCCGATCGTCGTGCGCAGGGGTCCCGACCGCGAACCCGCCTCCGTGGACCCGCACCACCAACCCGACGGGGTGGTCGGGCACGAACATCCGAGCGTGGCCGAGGTCGACCGGCGTGAGGACGAGGTCCGCGGGCTCGGGCGGTCGCGCGCGGATCTCCGCGAGCCCCTCAGGCGTCCGCGGGTCGGGGTGCGTCATCCGCGCGAGCTCGGCGTTGCACCTGCGCTGCGTGGCGCGGACGGAGGGATCGACGTCGATCACGAGCGCCGCAACCTACTCTGAGCACCGTGAGCGGCCGCATCGTCGTCGGGACCTCCAGCTGGGCCGATCCCGGCTTCATCAAGACCTGGTACCCGCCGGGACTGCCCGCCCGTGACCGGCTGCAGTTCTACGCCGACCGCTACGAGGGCGTCGAGGTCAACGCGAGCTTCTATGCGGTTCCCGAGGTCAAGACCGTCGAGCGATGGGTGCAGATCACGCCGCCGGACTTCACGTTCGACTTCAAGCTGCACCGCCTGCTCAGCCGCCACTCGGCGCCGATCGAGTCGTTGCCTCCTGACCTGCGCGACCTGGCCGAGACGTCGAGCCGGGGCCGAGCTGTCTTGTCCGAGGAGCTCGAGGAGGCGGTGGTCAGTGCGGTGAAGGCCTCGATCGCGCCCGTCGACAAGGCCGGCAAGCTCTCGGCGCTGCTGCTGCAGCTGTCTCCGTCGTTTGCGCCCAAGAAGCACGAGCTCGCGGAGATCGGCCCGATGATCGAGGCGTTCCGGCCGCACGTCGTCGCGGTCGAGTTCCGCCATCGCGGCTGGGTCGAGGGCGACCGCTTCCCGAAGACGCTGGCATGGCTCGAGGAGCACGGTGCCGCCTTCGTGTGCACGGACTCGCCACAGGGCGAGGCCCCGACGATGATGCCGCCGGTCGACGCGGTCACGCATCCCGACGTGGCGTACCTGCGGATGCACGGGCGCAACGTCGAGGGCTACGCGAAGGGCAAGAGCGTCGCCGAGCGGTTCGACTGGGACTACGGCGACGGCGAGCTGCGCGAGATCGAGCGCCGCGCCGAGGGACTCGCGGAGGAGTCGGGCCAGGTCCGGATGATGTTCAACAACAACAAGGACGATCTCGCCCCGCAGGCCGCTACCCGCATGCGCATCCTGCTCGGCCAGGATCCCGGCCCGCCCGCGGGTTCGCCGCAGGGTGCGCTGATCTAGCGGGAGATCCGCTCGCAGCTGGAGCCGAGCACCTCGTCGTGCCGGTCCAGGTGCACGGTGTCGTAGCCGCTCCCGCAGCGCACGCGGTCGCGCGTGCCGTCGACGAGGTTCACGATGTCGTTGCCCGGGCCGGCGTTGACGCGGTCGCGGTTCATGCCGCCCCAGATGCGGTCGTTGCCCGGGCCGCCTCTGATGGTGTCCCGGCCGCGGTCACCGGTCAGGCGGTCGCCGCCGCTGCCGCCGTAGATCCGGTCGTTGCCCTTGCGGCCGGCGATCACGTCGCGACCGGGGCCGCCGGAGAGGGCGTCGTGACCGGCCTGGCCCTCGAGGACGTCGTCGCCTCCCTCCCCGAACACGCGGTCGTTGCCCGATCCGCCCAGCAGCTTGTCGTCGCCGCCGCGCCCGTAGACGAGGTCGGCGCCGGCCATGCTCATGATCTTCTCGGCGCCGCTGGTGCCGACCATGCGCTGCCCGGCCTTGTTGCCGGTGATCAGCCGGAGGCCGTCGTAGCCCGGGTCGCGCGGGGGAGAGCCGGCGAGGATCACGGTCTCGCAGTTGACGATGCGGCCGCGCTCGCGATCGACGACGTCGACGTAGGCGGTGTCTTCGCCGGGACCGCAGTCGATGCGTGCGTCGGCGAGCTCGTCGGTCTCGTCGGCGGTGTAGGCCTCGCCGTCGGCGGGCGCCGGGACGAGGTCTGCGGCGTTCACCGTGTCGAAGCCGTCGCCGCCGAGCAACACGTCCTGGCCGGGACCGCCCTCGACGCTGTCGTTGCCGCTGCCCCCGCGGATCGTGTCGTTGCCGCGGCCGCCGGCGAGGATGTCGCCGCCGGAGTCGCCGCGGAGGGAGTCCTTGCCGCTGCTGGCGATGATGTTGTCGTCGCCCGGGCCGCCGCGCAGGATGTCGCTGCCGCTGCCGCCGAGGAGCGTGTCGGCGCCGCCGTCGCCCCAGATGCGGTCGGTGGCGTTGCCGCCGGAGATCCAGTCGTCGCCTGGCCCGCCGCGGGCGCGGTCGTGGCCGAACTCGAGGGAGATGCGGTCGGCGCCGTTGTCGCCGCGGGCGCGGTCGTTGCCCGCGCCGGCGCGGATCCGGTCGTTGCCGGCTCCGCCGCGCAGCCGGTCGTCGCCGGTGCCGCCGGAGAGCAGGTCGGCACCGTCGCCGCCCCAGAGCTTGTCGTCGGCCGACTCGCCGTGAAGGCGGTCGCGGCCGCTGTTGCCGCTGAGCCGGTCGCGGTCCGAGCCGCCGAGCAGGCGGTCGTTCCCGGGTCCGCCGTAGAGCCGGTCACGCGAGCGCTGCCCCCGCAGCCCGTCGTTCCCGCCACGGCCGTACAGGCGGTCGCGGCCGGAGGTGCCGAGGATCAGGTCGCGGCCCGGGCCGCCGGTGGCGCGGGCGACGCTGTCGCCGAGCTTCGCGCGGACGACGCGCGGAGACTCCGCGGAGGCCGGCACGGCGGGGGAGACCAGCGCGGCAGCGCTGAGCACGGAGATGAGGGCGATGAGCCGGGACACGCTTCCTTCGTTTCTCGACCCGCCCGCGAGCGAGGTTGAGTCAGTGGGCCGGAGCGTACGCCTCGTCGTGCTCGTGCCGGCGGAAGAAGTCCACGAAGGTCCCGACGTACGAGCTGAACGGCGGGCAGGTCACCCCGTGCGGACCGAGCAGCTCGGCGGTCCGCGTCCCGTCGTAGCGGACCGGGTGGTTCAGGTACCGCAGCGACTCGGGCGGGACGCCGCCGACGAGCGCCCGGATCGGCTTGACCGACAGGGCGAGCTCGAGGCTCGGCATCCACGTGGGCAGCGTCGGCGGGTGTCCGGCGTAGACCTCGGAGAGAAGCTCGACGAGCGACGCGGCCGAGAGCGGCTGCTGGTCGACGAGCTGGAGCGTCTCGCCTTCGGTCTCGGGCAGGGTGGCGCCGACGGCGAGCGCGTCGATGATGAAGTCGACGGGAACCGAGTTGAAGGGTGCGTCGCCGCGGCCCATCTTCATGAGCGGCAGGCCGTAGCGCGCGAACGAGCTGATCGCGCGCAGGATGAAGTACGGCCCGTCGAACTTCACGGTCTCTCCGGTCTGCGAATCCCCGACGACGATGCCCGGGCGGAAGACGGTGGTCGGGACGTGGTCCATCGACTCGCGCACGAGCAGCTCGGCGGCGTACTTCGTCGACTCGTAGAAGTTCTTGAACTCCTGGCCCTCGTCGAGCTCGCTCTCGAGGACGACGCCGTTGCGCAGCCCCGCGACGTAACACGTGGAGACGTAGTTGTGGCGGAAGAGGCCGGTGCAGGCCTCGCAGAACGCGATGACGTGGCGGGTGCCCTCGACGTTGACCTTGCGCGCGATCTCCTCGCCGACGGCGAGGTCGTACACCGCGGCGAGGTGGAAGACGTTCCGGACCCGGCCGGCGAGCTCGTCGTAGGCCTTCGGGGCGAGGCCGAGCTTCGGGTCGGTGATGTCGCCCTCGAGGATCTCGACCCGGTCCCCGCCGGGGAGCCCTGCTGCGATCTCGCGGGCGCGCGCGGCCATCCGGGGCTCGACCAGGCAGACGATCTGCACGTCGCCGTCGTCGTCGAGCAGCCGGGCCACGAGGCGCGTCCCGATGAAGCCGGGGAAGCCGGTGAGGAGTGTCGTCACGTCTGGTGCCTTTCGCCGAGTCCGCGCGGTCTGGACAGGTGAGACAACCGGCGGACCGGCGCAGCGTAATGACTTGAACGACCATTCGGTAGGAAAGTGTTCGGAACTCTGTGGTACTGTGACGCTCCTTCCATGAGTGTTCCGAACTCTGGCCTCGTCTCCGACCGGGTCTTCGACGATCTGCTGCGCCGCGTCCTCCAGGGCGAGTACCTCGGCGGGCAGCGCCTGCCGACCCAGCGCCAGCTCGCCGCCGAGCAGGGCGTGACGCTCTCGTCGCTGCGCGAGGCGCTCAAGCGGCTCGAGCAGATGGGGCTCCTCGACGTCCGCCACGGCGACGCCACCTACGTGCGCGACTGGCGCGAGCACGGCACGCTCGACGTGCTCGGCCACCTGCTGATGGGCGGGGGCCGGTTCGACGCCGACGTCCTGCGCGACATCCTCGAGGCGCGGTCGCTCTGCCTGCGCGAGATCGCCGGGCTGGCGGCGGCGAAGGCGCAGGCCGAGGACGACCGGGTGCTCGCCGGGCTTGCGGCGGACGTCGCCGCCGCGACCGACATGGCCGCCGCCACCGCCGCGGACTACGCGTTCTTCGCCGCGCTCGCGAAGGCCTCGAAGAACATCGTCTTCGTCCTGCTGCTCAACGCGATCGGGGACGTCTACCTGCCGCAGGCGCCGGCCATTCCCGTCGCGGCGTCCCACGCGGAGATCGCGCCCCTCTACGCGCAGCTGGCCGAGGCGGTCGCCACGCGCGACGCGGCCGTCTCCCGCGAGCTCGCCTGGCGTCTGGCGGAGCGGCAGCGGGCCGACGTGCTGGGGATGCTCGGATGAACGCCCTGTCCGGCCGCGAGGCGTCGATCGCCGCGTGCCTCTGCGACACCGTCGTCTCGCCGGCGGGCGGGCTGCCGCCGGTCTCGCGCACCGACGCGATCACCGCGCTCGATCACACGCTGGCCTCAGGTCCCGCGATCACCCGGTTCGGCCTGCGCGGGCTCATCCTGATGCTGGAGGTGGTGCCGCTCGTGCTCGGAGAAGGACATCGGCTGCGCCGCCTCTCGGGCGCGCGGCGCGCGGCGGTCCTGGACCGGCTGAGCCACGGCCCGCTGGCGGCGGCGGTCGAGGCCGTGACCGCGGTCATGGCGTTCTCGTACTTCGGAGACGCCGCGGTGATGCGCTCACTCGGCTACGACGCCGAGGCGAACGTCGCCCGCGGGCGGGCGCTGCGCGACGGCGAGGGCCGCTGGTGAGGACCCTCGGCGCCATCGTCGACGGCGCGGGCATCGCCGGTGAGCGCGTGCTGACCGTTGATGCGTGCGTCATCGGCACGGGTGCGGGCGGTGCGCCGGTCGCCGCCGAGCTCGCCGGGGCGGGCCTCGACGTCGCGATGCTCGAGGAAGGCCCGTGGCACGACGCCGACACGTTCACGGCGCGTCCGCGCGACATGACCCCGCGCCTGTACCGCGACGGTGGCCAGAGCGTCACGATCGGCGACCCGGCCATCGTCCTGCCCACCGGCCGCGGCGTCGGCGGCACGACGCTCATCAACTCCGGCACCTGCTTCCGCACCCCGTCGCACGTGCTCGAGCGCTGGCGCGAGCAGGACGGCCTGGTCGAGCTGACCGACGGCGAGCTCGCATCGGTGTTCGCCGATGTGGAGGACACGATCGGCGTCGCGGAGGTTCCCGCCGAGCTGGCGGGGGAGAACGCCGCGATCGTCCGCCGCGGGGCCGAGGCGCTCGGGTTCTCCGGTGGCTACCTGCGCCGCAACGCGCGCGGCTGCGTCGGCTCCGGCGTCTGCGCGTTCGGCTGCCCATCCGGCGCCAAGCAGCACATGGGCGTGACCTTCGTCCCGCGTGCGTGGGACGCCGGCGCCAAGCTCTACACCGAGGCCCGCGTCCGTGAGCTGCGCCGCGAGGGTGGCCGGATCACCGAGGTCGTCGCGACGACCGCGGGGGGCGGCACGCTGCGGGTCCGCGCGGGCATCGTGGTGGTCGCCTGCGGCGCGCTCGCCACCCCGCTCCTGCTGCGGCGCAACGGCCTGGGGACCGCGTCGGGCCAGCTCGGCCGCAACCTGTCGATCCACCCGGCGAGCGCCCTGCGGGCCCGGATGCCGGAGCCCGTGAAGATGTGGGAGGGCGTCCCGCAGAGCTACTACGTCGACGAGTGGGCGCGCGACGGGATCATGCTCGAGGGGATCGCCGCGCCGCCCGACCAGGCCGCCATGTCGACGCCCCGCAGCGGCGCCGAGCTCCGCGATCTCATGCTCGACCTCGACCACAGCGCGACGTTCGGCGTGATGGTCACCGACGAGGGGCGCGGGAGCGTGCACCGGGCGTTCGGGCGGCCGCTGCTGCGGTACGACCTGGCCGCGGAGGACGCGGCGCGCTTCCAGCGCGGGTTCGAGCGGCTCGCCGAGATCTTCTTCGCCGCGGGCGCGACCGAGGTCATCGTCCCCGCGACCGGCGTGCCGACGCTGCGCGACGGCGACCTCGGGCCGTTGCGGGAGCGGCGGCTGCGCCCGCGTGACCTGCACCTGATGGCGTTCCACCCGCTGGGCACGGCCCGAGCTGGGGCTGATCCGGCGCGCTCGGTCGTCGATGGGGATCTCCGTGTGCACGGCATGGAGAACCTCTACGTGGCCGATGCCAGCGTCATTCCGTCCTCACCCGGCGTGAACCCGCAGCTGACGATCATGGCCCTCGTCACCCGCGCTGCGCGCCGCTGGATCTGACCGGGCTGCGAGACTGACGCCGTGCTCGATCGCGCCACCGCGCTCCGCTCCCTGGCGGCCGACCGGTTCGACGTCGTGGTCGTCGGCGGCGGGATCACCGGCGCGGGCGTCGCGCTCGACGCCGCGTCGCGGGGGTACAGCGTTGCGCTCGTCGAGAAGGCCGACTATGCCTCGGGCACCTCGAGCCGGTCGAGCAAGCTCGTGCACGGGGGCCTGCGCTACCTCCAGAACTTCGACCTCGGCCTGGTGCGCGAGGCGCTCGTCGAGCGTCAGCTCATGGTCGCCCTGGCGCCGCACCTCGTCACGCCGCTGCCGCTGGTGATCGCCGCCTTCGACGGCAAGGCGCCCGACCGCGTCATGGGCGCAGGGCTGAACCTCTACGACGTGATGACGTTCGAGCGCCGGCCGGGCCGCGTGGCCCGACGCTTGGGCCGCCCCGGCCGCGGTGAGGCGCTGCAGGCGCCGTCGAGCTGGAGCCCCGACCGCCACCGCGCGATCACCGGAGAGGAGGTCGTCGAGCACGTGCCGGCCCTGGGGCCGCGCGAGCCGACCGGCGGCTACCTGTTCTACGACTGTCAGACCGACGACAGCCGGCTCGTCCTCACCGTCCTCGCGGAGGCCGAGCGCTACGGCGCGGTCTGCGCGAACCGCGCGGAGGTGCTGGGCCTCGTCGAAGAGGGTGGCCGCGCGATCGGCGTGAAGGTTCGCGACACCATCGGGGGCGACGACTTCGAGATCTTCGCCGACAACGTCGTCAACGCCACGGGCGTCTGGGCCGACCGACTGCGCCCGGGAGAGCTGCACGACGAGGCGGAGGTCCCGCGCATAAGCCCGAGCCGCGGGACCCACGTGACGATCCTCCACGAGGACATCCCGCTCGTCTCCGGCGCGATCGTCCCGGTCGGCGACGGCCGGTTCCTGTTCGCGCTGCCGTGGCAGGGCCGCACGCTGATCGGCACGACCGACACGGACTACGAGGGGGAGCTCGAGCACATCGCGCCGGCCGGCGACGACCTCGAGTACATCCTCGAGGCGACGAACGCGTTCTTCGGCACCGACCTCGGCGTGGACGACCTGACCGGCGCGTATGCGGGCGTGCGGCCGCTGATCTCGACCGGCGACCCGCGCAAGTCGGTCGACATCTCGCGCAAGGCCGAGCTCTACGAGACCTCGTCGGGGATGGTCACGATCACGGGCGGCAAGCTCACGACCTGGCGGCGGATGGCGAAGATGACCGTCGACCGCCTCGTCGAGCGCGACGCGCTGGATGCGCCCTGCCGCACGCACGAACTGCCCCTCGGCCACGCGATCGAGGCGAGCGAGCTGCCCCGCGTCGAGGGCGTCCCGGAGGCGTCCTACGAGGCCCTTGCGGCGCGCTATGGCCATACCGCCCACGAGATCCTCGCCGTCGCCGCCGAACGGGGCGAGCTGGCCCAGCCGGTGGTCGACGGACTGCCCGACCTCCTGGCCGAGACCGTGTACGCCGCCCGGCGTGAGCAGGCTGCTTCACTGGGCGACGTGCTGCTGCGCCGGACCCGGTTGGCCCTGCTGGCCGCCCGGGACGTCGAAGCGGGTACGCCGGCCGCCGAGCGGGTCGCGCGTGCCGTGGCCGGCGAACTGGGCTGGGACGACGCCCGGATCGCCGCCGAACTGCAGGGCTGGGCACGCGAGGCGGCGCTGGAAGGCGTCGGCTTGTCGCCCGCGCCGTAACTTTGCCCGTCCCCACCGGTTGAAAGCCCGGAGACGAGCCTTCCCACCGCTGTCCCCAACACGCTGGAGCCGTACGAGACCCCCATGCGCCGCATGAGCACCCGAATCGCCACTGCCACCGTCACCACCCTCTCCGCAGCCGCTGTCGTGAGCGCTCCGGCGTTGGCCGGGAACTTCGCCGGCGACCCGATCGCGGGACCGAGCACGGAGATCCAGCGGCTGTCCGATCTCGACATGGCGCGCGACGGCACGGGTGCGCTGGCGTTCATCTCCAACGAGGGGGGTGAGCCGCGCGCGTTCGTCTCGCGGTTCGTCGCGGGCGCGTTCATCGGGGCCGAGCGGGTGGACGCGGGAATCCCGGCCGGCGTCACGGCTGCGGCCGTCGCCGCGACGAACGGCGGCCGCGTGTCGGCCGTGTTCTCCGCAGGCGGGGTGGTGTACGGCGTGGTGAAGCCCAACGGCGCGCAGCCGTGGAGTGCTCCCACGCCGATCGGCAACGGCACGGCGCCCTCGCTCGCCATGTCGCTCACCGGCACCGCGTACGCGAGCTTCACGAACAACGGCGACATCAACGTCGCCCGGCTGGATCGCACGACCAACGGCTGGACCGCGGTCGCCGGCGCGTTCGACGTCGACCCGGCGCGCGAGGCGGGGACCGGGTCCAAGCGCTCAAAGGTCTCGATCAGCGCGGACGGCGTCGGCATCGTCGTCTGGGGCGAGGACGGGGCGGACGGGCGCACCCACGTGTACGCCCGCAAGGTGTTCGGCGCCAACGCGTCCACGCGGCCGCAGGATCTGACCGCGAACGACATCGAGGGGCGCCCCGCCGGCAACGCGGACATGCCCGACGTGGACGCCGAGGACGATTCGAGCTACGCCTGGGTCGTCTTCCGCCAGGCGATCGCCGACGCCAACGGCGTGACGCGGCTGCGCACCGTCGCCCGTCGCCAGCGCGGGACCGAGTTCGACCCACCCGTCCCCGTCGACAGCTTCGGCGTCCCGGCCGACGAGGACACCGCGGCGCCCCGCATCGACCTGAACGGCAGGGGTGAGGGCATCGCCTCGCTCTCCGGCGCGGGCACGAACCAGCCGATCGCCTCGCTGCTGCAGGCGGACCTCTTCGCGCGCGGTCAGCGCTACGGCACGGCGGGCGCCCAGACCTCGGCCGCGGTCGGCGCGGTCGCGGACAACAGTGACGGGCTGCTCGCATGGGTCCAGTCGCCCGGTGCCGATGCGCCGAGCGTGCGCGTCCGCCCGTTCGACAAGTTCGTCGCGCAGCCGGAGGTCGTCCTCTCCAAGCCCGAGTACGGCCCGGTCGACCCGACCCGCGGGTTCGAGGCGGTCGCCGACCGCGCTGGATCGGGTGTCGTCGCCTGGGTGCAGACGAGCGCGACGCTGCCGGGCGCACGATCCATCGTCGCCGGCTACCTGGACAAGTCGCCGCGGGCGTTCAACGGCTACACGTCGACGAAGTACCGCTCCGCGTCCCGTCCGAAGCTCGCGTGGGGCGAGGCCGTGGATCTCTGGGGCCCGATCACGTACCGGGTGCTCATCGACGGGGTCCAGGTCACCGAGCTCGCCGGGCGCACGGGCTGGACGCCGGTCCAGCCGATTCCCGACGGCGTCCACCGCTGGCAGGTCCAGGCGGTCGACCGCCGCGGCCAGGTGACGAATTCGCGGGTCCGGCTCCTGCGCGTCGACGCGACGCCGCCCACGCTCACCGCGAAGGTCAGCGGCGTCCGCAAGGCTGCGCGTCCGCTGAAGCTGACGTTCAAGGCGGCCGACGTGCAGAACCCGAAGGCCTCGGGGCTCGCGCGCGTGCGGATCGACTGGGGCGACGGCACGACGACGACCACGAAGTCCTTCAAGGGCACGGTGACGCACCGGTACCGGCGGGGCTCCTACACGCTGCGGGTCAGCGCGACCGACAAGGCCGGCGCCGCGACGGTCGTCACGCGGTCGCTGAGGATCGGCAAGCGGTGATGACGTGGCGGCGCTGCGGGCTGGGCGTAGAGGACTCGGAGAGGTAATCTCGGAGCCATGGCTCGCGACGCCGACGATCCACGGCTCCA
>JAEMSV010000318.1 GCA_016462625.1 Solirubrobacteraceae bacterium
GCGGTCTTCTGGACGGTCGACGTGGCGGGATCGCCGTCGTCGTCGGTGACCCGGACGCCGATCGTGCGGACGCCTGAGCGCGGGTACGAGCGCGGGGTCGGGATCGCGGCGGTCGAGTCGTCGTAGACGCCGTCGCCGTCGAGGTCCCACGCATACGTCAGTGCGCCGCCGTCGGGATCGCTTGCGGTCAGCCCGAACACGACGGCGACCGCCGTCAGGACGCTCGACTGCGACAGGTCGAGCGTCACGGTCGGCGCGAGGTTGCGCACCGTGACGGTCTTCGTCGCGGTGGCGCTCGTGCTCCCGTCGCTGACGCGCAGGCGGACCGTCCGGGCGCCGCGGGTCGGGTAGATCTTGGTCGCGGTCGCGCCCGCGCCGTCATCGAACGCGCCGTCGTCGTCGAGGTCCCAGGCGCGCGTCAGCGCGGTGCCGTCGGGATCGGTGGACGTGTCCGTGAAGGTGATCTGCTGCCCGATCGGCGGTGTGTCGTCATCGACGGTGAAGGAGGCCGTGGGCGCCCGGTTCGCGGCCGTCATCGTGAAGCGGGCGGAGATCGCGGTGCCACCGTCGGCGTCGGTGACCCGGACCCGGGCGAAGAGTGTGCCCGAGGCGGGCATGGTCCGGGAGATCTGTGCGCCGGTCGCGTCGTCGTACGCGGCGTCGTCGTCGAAATCCCACGCGTACGTGAGCGCGGTGCCCTCCGGGTCCGTCCCGGCAGCCGTCAGCTCGACGGCCTGCCCGCGGACCGCGGTCGCCGGGTCGGCGGTGATGGTGGGCGTCCCCGGCAGGCGGTTCGTGACCGTGACCGTCTCGGTGCGCTGGGTGGTCCCGCCGTCGGTGTCGGTCACCCGCACGCCGAGGACCCGCGTCCCCGCGCGGGCGAAGGTCTGGCCGGCGACGGTCGCGGTCGCCGCGTCGTCGTAGGCGCCGTCGCCGTCGAGATCCCAGGCGTAGGTCAGCGGTCCGCCGTCGGGGTCGGTCGCCGCGACCGAGAGCGAGACCGGCGATCCGGTGGGAACGGTTGTGGGCGACACGGTGAGCGTCGCGGTGGGCGGCCGGTTCGCAACCGAGATGGTCTGGGAGGTGGCGCTCGTCGCGCCGAAGCTGTCGCGCACCTGCAGCCGGACCGTCTTCGTGCCCGGGGTGCCGAACGTCGCCTGCGCTGTCGCGCCCGTCCCGTCGTCGTACGCACCGTCGTCGTCGGTGTCCCAGGCGCGCGTGAGGCTGTCTCCCTCGGGATCGGTCGACGTGTCGGTGAGCGTGACGGCCTCACCGACTGCGGCAGACGAAGGCGCCACGGTGAAACGCGCCGTGGGCGACTGGTTCGCGGTGACGGTGACGGTCTTTCGGACCTCCTGCGTATAGAAGAAGGGGAAGCTCGAGAAGTCGTAGCCGTCGACGATCAGCAGGAAGGTGTTGGTGCCGACCCCGGGGAACCCGGTGTACCGCACCGTCTCCGGGGCGCCCGGCTCCGACGCCAGCGTCGTGTTGTTCACCCGCAGGCGCCAGCCGGTGCAGATGCCGTCGCAGTCGCCGACGGGCGTGACCGTCAGGGCCTGTCCCGGCCGGGGATTGGCAGGCGAGATGGACAGGCTGAAGCCCGCGGATGCGGCCGACGGCAGGGTCAGCAGGATGCCGACAACCGCCGTGACCACCGCGACAAGACCCCTCCCTCGCGTGGTCCATGTGTCCAGGATCACCGGTGCATCGTAAAGGCGAGACACCCTGCCCGTCTAGGTCATCTTTCTGGTGTTTTGCTGCGTAGGCCCCGCTATGCCGTCGGCTGGCCCGTGAGCCCGCCTCCCGGCTGCTGGAAGATGATCTCCGGGATCACACAGCCCGGCGAGGTGCGCAGCAGCATCCGGACGCCCTCGGCGATGTCCTCGGGCTTGATCATCTGATCCGCGGGAACCGCGCCCTTGACGAAGTCCGTCATTGGGGTGTCGACGAAGCCGGGGCAGAGCGCGCAGGACTTGATGCCGTCGGCTGCGAGCTCCTTGTTC
>JAEMSV010000152.1 GCA_016462625.1 Solirubrobacteraceae bacterium
CTCCGCGGAAGCGCGCGGCGAGGCCCGGACCGGTGCCCGGCAGGACGGCACCGACGGTGGCAACGGATCGCGCCGCAACGGCAAGGACGCCCCCATCTCTGACCACGACGACCCCGAACTCGCCACGGCGACGACCCGGACCCTGAACCCGGGTGCCCTCGTCGACGTGCGCGCGTAAAGGGAGGAGGAGGCACGGATGTCCTCAGTCTCTGCCGTGAATAACGCGGGACTCGACCTGAGCAAGAAGCAGACCAGCAACGTGGCGTCGGGGAGCGGCCTCGACAAGGACTCGTTCCTGAAGCTGTTGACGGCCCAGATGAAGTACCAGGACCCGATGAACCCGACCGACCAGACGGGGCAGCTCGCACAGCTCGCTCAGTTCTCGTCGCTCGAGCAGATGACGAACCTGACCAAGCAGACCGAGGCGCTGGCGAAGGCCTCGCGCACGGACTGGGCGGTCTCGCTCGTCGGCAAGACGGTGACCTACAAGGACGGGGCCGGCACGGATGTGACGGGCGTCGTCGAGAAGGTCAACTGGGTCGACGGTGAGCCCACGCTCACGGTCGGCGGCAAGGCCGAGGTTGATCCGGGCAAGGTCACGGAGCTGAAGTGAGCACGCCGCAATTCAACCCCGCGCTGATGCCCCCGGGCGTCGGCGGACCTGCACCCGTCGCGGCTCCCACCGCGCCGGCGCGGCCGACTGCGGCGCCCAAGGGCCCCGCGTTCGGCGACGTGCTGGCAAAGGAGGCGTCGTCGCTGCAGTTCAGCGGCCATGCCATCCAGCGGCTGCAGAAGCGCGGGATCGAACTGGATCAGCAGACGATCCAGCGGCTCGAAGGCGCCGTCGAGAAGGCCGCGCAGAAGGGCTCGCGGGACTCGGTCGTGTTCGTCGACTCCACGGCATTCGTGGTGTCGGTCAAGAACAACACCGTGATCACCGCGATGGACAAATCAAATATGCGTGAACACGTGTTCACGAATATTGATTCCGCAGTAATCGCCTAGTTCAGGCAGGGAACGCAAACGTCAACAGAACCCGGCTGGACCCTCGTGGGAGGCCGGGACCACGGAAGGGATTGATGCGCAGATGATGCGTGGAATGTATTCGGCGATCAGCGGACTGAAGACCCATCAGATCATGCTGGACGTCACCGCGAACGACCTCGCCAACGTCAATACGGTCGGCTTCAAGGCCAGCCGTGCGACGTTCCGCGACGCACTCGCCCAGACGCAGCGGGCCGGCGCGGCCGCGAACACCGGGTCCGGCGGCTACAACGCGGCCCAGGTCGGCCTCGGTGTGACGCTCGGCTCGATCGACAACCTCATGAACTCGGGCGCGTTCCAGTCGACCGGTTCGGCGCTCGACGTGGCCCTCCAGGGCGACGGCTGGTTCCGCGTCGGCACCGGGGTCCCCACCGCGGGCGCGCCGGACACCGGCGTCCCCGCGGTCAACGATCTGAACTACACGCGTGCGGGCAACTTCACGCGCAACGACCAGGGCTACATGATCACCCAGGACGGCTACTACGTCATGGGCAAGGTCGGGCCGGACAGCGATGGCGACACGGCGACCACGGTCGCCGACTGCTTCATCGCGATTCCCCCGGGCGCCACCGATGTGGCGATCGGCGCCGACGGCGCGGTGAGCTTCGTGCCGCCGGCCGGCTTCACGCAGCCCGCGGTCCTGCCGCCCATCGGCGCCGACGGGCGCGCGGTCGCCGGCTACCTCTCGGTTGCGAAGTTCGGCAACGAGGCCGGTCTGCAGCGCGTGACGTCCAACCGCTGGACCAGCACCCCGCAGGCCGGCGGCGAGGTCGCGGGCACCCCCGGCAACGCCTACGGTCAGTCCATCGGCGGCGTGCTCGAGATGTCGAACGTCGACATGGCCAGCGAGTTCACCAACATGATCACCGCGCAGCGCGGCTTCCAGGCCAACTCGCGTGTCATCAGCACCTCCGACGAGATGCTCCAGGATCTCGTCAACCTGAAGCGGTAGTCGACACCGAAGCGGCGGGCCGACGGCCCGCCGCGTGCGACAATCCGTCCGTCCCCGGCGACAACGTCGGGGACGGTCGGCATTATCTGCATGGTTCCCATGATCGAACTCCACCGCATCGGACACACGCACGAGCCGTTCTCGCTGAACCCGAGCCTCGTGGTGTCGATCGAGGCGCATCCGGACACCACGCTCCTCCTGGCCACAGGCACCCACCTGGTCGTCGCCGAGGACCCAGAACGCGTCGTCGAGCTGATCAACGGCTGGCACGCGACCGTCGCTGCGGCGGCCATGAAGGCGCACGTCGCCGCCACACGGGAGCCCCCCGAGGGCCCCACCCCCCTCCGTTCTCGGTAGGACGTCCGAGGGCCGGGTGTCCGGACCCGGGCGAACGGCTCAACCTTTGGCCCAGGAGTCCGATCAGGGGGAGAGTTACCCCGTCCGGTCTAGGAGGCCGAATGTCCGACTCCGAATCCCGGCAGCTGGTTGTCTTTGCCCTAGGCCGCGAAGAGTACGCCCTGCCGATCAGTCACGTCCACGAGATCATCCGCTACACCGAGCCACGCTTTGTGGCCTCGCGTGAAGAGTGGACTCGTGGAGTCATCAGCCTGCGCGGCAAGATCATCCCGGTCCATGACCTGGCGGTCCGCCTCGGCCTGGCAGTCCAGGAGCGTGAAGAGGGTGCCGGCAAGATCGTCATCGTCGAGAGCGGCTCCGAGATGGTCGGCGTCATCGTCGACGAGGTCGAAGAGGTCGTCGTGCTCGAGAACGAGCAGATCGAGCCCGCGCCCGGCAGCAACGACGGCGCCGTCATGGGTGTCGGCAAGCTCGACGATCGCCTGATCGTCCTGCTCGAGCCGGCGGGCCTCTTCGGCTCCGAGTCAGCCGTCGAGCTGACCGAGGCCGCCTAGTCATGTCGGCGACCACCACCAGGGGCACCGTTGTGGTCGCCGACGATTCCCGTCTGATGCGGCGCGTGCTGTCCCAGACCCTCCGCGACTCCGGCTACGACGTCGTCGGAGAGGCGGAGGACGGGGACGCCGCGCTGCAGCTCTGCCGTTCGGTCAAGCCGGACGTCATGACGCTCGACCTGGCGATGCCGGGCCTCGACGGGATGGGTGTGCTTCGCACGCTCAGGCGCGACGGCCTGGAGATCCCGGTCGTCGTCGTCAGCGCCTTCAGCCCCGCGCACGGTGCTCGCGCCGTCGACGCGCTGGCCGAGGGCGCGTTCGATCTCATCGAGAAGCCCAAGGTCGGCGAGACGCTCTCCGACTTCGGCAAGCAGCTCGACGAGAAGGTCTTCGCGGCCGCCGGTCGCTCGGCGCGCAAGCGGAGCCAGGTGAACGGCAACGGGCATGTCGCCCGCGTCCGCGTCCCGGTCCCCGTCGCGCCGCCGCGCCGCATCTCGCATCCGCGTCGCTCCACTTCGCGCCCGCCTGTCGTCGTCATCGCGACGTCGACCGGCGGCCCCCGCGCACTCGCGCAGCTGATGCCTCAGCTCCCGTCGCCGCTCGGCGCCGGCGTGCTCATCGTGCAGCACATGCCCCCGGGCTTCACGAACTCGCTCGCGCAGCGGCTCGACAACGACAGTCCGCTGAACGTCGTCGAGGCGCAGGGCGGCGAGCGCATCGAGCCCGGCCGCGCGCTCCTCGCCCCCGGCGGCTCCCATCTGCATCTGGCCGACGCGAAGTCGGTACGGCTCGGAAACGGCGATCCCGTCGGCGGCCTGCGCCCCCGCGCGGACCTCACCATCGAAGACGTGGTGGACCGCCACGGCGCGAACGTCCTGCTCGTCGTCCTCACCGGGATGGGCAACGACGGTCTCGCCGGCGCCCGCGCCGTCAAGGCGGCCGGCGGCCGGATCCTCGTCGAGGCCGAAGACACCTGCGCCGTGTACGGCATGCCGCGCGCGATCGCCGAGGCCGGCCTGGCCGACGTGATCGCACCGTTGCACGACATGCCCGCCGCGATCGCCGAGGAGCTCTCATGACGAACACATCTGCGGCGCGGCCGATCGCGCGGGACGACGACGACTACCTCGTCTTCATCACCGGCCTGCGCGCGCTGTGGCCCGTCGACCTGACCCAGTACCGCCGGGGCCAGATGGAGCGCCGCATCCGCTCGTTCGCGGGCCGTCGCAACATCACGCACCTGCCGGACTACCTGCCGATGCTGAAGGCCGACAAGGACGAGCTCTACCGCTTCCTCGACCACGTGACGATCAACGTCTCGCAGCTGTGGCGCCACCCCGAGCAGTGGGAGGTCCTCCGCAAGGAGCTCATCCCCGAGCTCGCGCAGGAGGACCGCATCCGCGCCTGGTCGGCCGGCTGCTCGTACGGCGCCGAGGCGTACACGCTGTCCGCCGTCATCCGCGACACCGCTCCGAAGGCGCGCGTGAGCATCACGGGCACCGACGTCGACCGCCGCATCATCGAGCGCGCCCAGCACGGCCGCTTCAGCGACGCGGACGCCCGGGAGGCACCGCAGGACGAGATGCGGAAGTGGTTCGTCCAGGACGGCGACATGTGGAGCGCCAAACCCGAGCTGCGCTTCGGCATGAAGTTCGAGGAGGGCGACCTGTTGCACACCTCCGTGCCGGTCGCGTCCTACGACCTGATCATGTGCCGCAACGTCGTCATCTACTTCAACGAGGACGTCCGGGATTCGCTCCACGGGCGTCTGGCCGCCGCACTGCGTCCGGGCGGCTACCTCGTGATCGGCGCCACCGAGCGTGTCGCATCCCCTGGCCCGATCGGGCTGACCCCCACCCATCCCTTCATCTACCGCAAGGCGTAACCGTGGACACCTCCGAGTATCTACCCATGTTCCTCGCGGAAAGCCGCGAGCATCTCCAAGAGCTGAACCTCGCCGTCCTCAAGATCGAGGAGAACCCCGAGGACAAGGAGAAGATCGACGAGATCTTCCGCTGCGCGCACTCCATGAAGGGCATGAGCGCGACGATGGGCTTTGCCGCCATGGCGGAGCTCACGCACAAGATGGAGGATGTCTTCGAGCTCCTGCGCCAGCGCAGCGGCGGGCTGTCCCGTGACGCGATCGACGCGGTCCTCGCGTGCCTCGACATGCTCGAGTCCGGCGTCCAGAACATCGACGAGCACGGCGAGGAGCGTCTCGACCCGAAGGCCCTCATCGAGCGCCTCGACGGTCTGGTCCACGAGCGCACGCCCGAGCAGAAGGCCGTCAAGCTCGGCGGCGTCGCCCCCGACCAGGCCGAGCTCGTCCGCCTCGCGGCCGGCCGCCCGGTCATCCACGTGGTGGCCAAGCTCACTGACGACGTCTCGATGCCTTCGGTCCGCGCCTTCATGGCGATCGGCGCCTGCAGCAACCTGGGCGACGTGCTCGTCGCGCTCCCCGACGAGGAGGCGATGGAGCAGTTCTCCGGCGGGATCGTCGAGGCCTGGGTCGTGGACGCCGACGCCGACGCGCTGCGCAACGCGGTCGCCGAGGTCGAGGAGGTCGAGCGTGTCGAGGTCGAGGAGATCGACGTCGAGCAGCTGATGATCGACGGTCCGGTCGACGAGGTCGAAGAGGCTGCCGTCGATGCGCCCGAGGCCGCGCCCGACGCGCCGGCCGAGCAGAAGGCCGCCAAGAAGTCCGGCGGCGGCGCGGCGAAGACCGTCCGCGTCGACGCCGAGCGGCTCGACCAGCTCATGCACTACATGGCCGAGGTCGTCGTGCACCGCACGCAGCTCGAGGCCCTCGTCGCCGACGCCGACCACCCCGGTCTGGCGACGGCGATGCAGGAGATGACGCGCAGCTCGCAGTCGCTGCAGACGATGGTCATGCAGGTGCGCATGATCCCCGTCGAGGCCGTCTTCGTCCGCTTCCCCCGTCTCGTCCGCGACCTGAGCGGCAAGCTCGGCAAGGACGTCCAGCTGGTCCTCGAAGGGCAGGAGACCGAGCTCGACCGCACCGTGGTCGACGCGCTCGGCGACCCGCTCGTCCACCTCATCCGCAACTCCGTCGACCACGGCTTCGAGCCGCCCGAGGAGCGCCTCCGTCTCGGCAAGCCCGAGCAGGGCACGCTGCAGGTCCTGGCCCGTCCGACCGGTGGCGGCATCGTCATCACGGTCAAGGACGACGGCCGCGGGGTCGATCCTAAGAAGGTGGCCGCTGTCGCAGTCAAGCGTGGACTCATCTCGCCCGAGGATGCCGAGCTCGTCGACGTCCCCCGGGCGGTCGAGCTGCTCTTCAGCGCCGGGTTCTCCACCGCCGAGAAGGCGACGGACGTCTCCGGCCGCGGCGTCGGCATGGACGCGGTGCGCAACCGCATCCGCGAGCTCGGCGGCGACGTAATCATGGATTCCGTCACCGGCCAGGGCACCGAGACCGAGATCCGCCTGCCGCTGTCGCTGGCCATCACGAGCGCGCTGCTCGTCGAGGCCGGGGAGAGCACCTACGCCGTCGCGATCGACCGCATCGAGCGGACCGTTCGCATCCAGGACTGGGTCGTGCGCGGCGTGGCCGGCCGCCCCATGCTCGTCATGGGCGACGAGGTCAGCCCCCTGATCGACGCCGGTGCCGTCCTCGGCACCGACCCCAACCGTCCGGAGGGCTGCGCTGCCTCCGACAAGCCCTATGCCGTGCTCGTCAGCTCACAGCAGGGTCGCACGATCGCGCTTGCGGTCGACGGCCTGCTCGGGCAGCGCGAGCTCGTCTGCAGGAGCCTGCCGCCTGAGGTGGGCGAAGACGTCCCGGTCGCTGCGGCGGCCGTGCTGAGCAGTGGGGAGATCGCGCTCGTCGTCGACGTCGACGGGCTGACCAGAGAACACGACCGCTCCGTCCGGGACGAACTGGCGAGCACCATTGAGGAGAACCATGGCGAACTTCACCGAAGCGCAGCTTGACGCGCTGGGCGAGCTGGCGAACATCGGCTCCGGCACCGCTTGTACGGCGCTGGCGCAGATGCTCGGCCGCCCCGTCGACATCAAGGTCCCCAGCGTCCTCGCGCTCCCTCTCGGTGAGGCGATCGAGGCCGTCGGCGATCCGGAGCTGCCCCGCACCGCGGTGAAGCTCGACATCTTCGGCGACCTCGACGGCACCGTGCTGCTCGTGTTCCCGCTCGAGGACGCCGCGACGCTCTGTCACATGCTCGGCGTCGAGCCGGACTCCGAGGTCGGCCTGTCCGCCCTCGGCGAGATCGGCAACATCCTCGGCACGTCCTACGTCAACGCCCTCGGCCAGATGATCGGCATGGAGGTCGAGCCGCACCCGCCCGTCACCACGACGGACATGCTCGGCGCGATCGTCTCCTCGGTCCTGCTCGAGCGCGACGACATCGGCGACACCGCGCTGGTCCTCGACTCGGCGATGTTCGTCGAGGGCGAGCAGTGCGAG
>JAEMSV010000153.1 GCA_016462625.1 Solirubrobacteraceae bacterium
GATGGCACCCTCACCGCGAGGTGGGTTCGCAAAGCCAGAGGTCTCACGCACGGGTCTGCGTCCCGCGCGAGACGGCTCGGCTGCCAGTGGCCTGCACCACAGGACGCCACTGCCCCGCATCCGAACCCGGAGAACCATGCTGAAGCGCGTGCCATCCCTTCTTGCCGTCGCCACGATCGGTGGCCTGGCCTTCGTCCCGGCTGCATCGGCGACGACCATGTACCCGCTTGTCAACTGCGTCGAGACGACGAGCACCGGCGCCAAGATCGTGCACTTCGGCTACGACAACCAGGAGGGTTCGGTCGTCACGCGCAGCGTCGCGAAGTCCGAGGGCAAGAACTCCTGGCTCAACCTGATCTACGACGGGCCGTCCGGCAGCTGGGCCCCGCCGGTCCACCCGTGGGGCTCGGTCGACGACAGCAAGATCGACCGCGGCCAGCCGACGACCTTCCAGATGGGCGTCCACAACGACGTCTTCACGGTGCCGATGACCGGCCCGCAGCTGACCTGGGCGCTCGTCGGCAACTGGGCGACGGCGGATGCCGAGAGCCCCGCGTGCCCGGCCCCGGAGACCCCCGAGAAGCCGACGGATCCGCCCACCACGCCGCCGGTGGACACGCCGACTCCGGCCGCCTCGACGCCGACGCCCGTGACCACGCCCGTCACGACGTCCGGCAAGAAGACCTGCACCTCGCGCCGGACGCTGACCATCCGCATCCGTGAGCGCAAGGGCCAGAAGATCAAGTCCGCGAAGCTCGTCTTCAACGGCAAGACGCTCAGCAACAGCCGTCGCACCACGGACGGCCGGGTCGTCGCCAAGCTCGATTTCCGCAAGCTGCCGAGCGGCCGCTTCACGGTGCAGATCAAGGCGAAGCTGACCAACGGCAAGACCAAGACGTACAGCCGCAAGTACTACACGTGCAAGCCGAAGTGGGGCCCGGCGAACAACCTGGCCTCGAAGAAGTCGCTGTAGCACCAGTGCATCGCCGGGGGCCGCTGCGCAAGCGGTCCCCGGCAGATGTTTCCAACCGCCGTAGGGACACGGAGGTAGACCATGCGCAAGACGATCCTCGCGATCGGAGTGGCACTGATGACACTCCCACTCGCAACCGCGGTGCCGGCCGCGGCCGATGAACCGCCCACCGCGCCGCCCGGGTGCCAGGACTCAGAGCAGATGCAGCTCGCCTCACCCGACTCGGTGCAGGCACGCGGTGAGGTCCCGTGGGGGATCGACCCGGACTGCGTCACGCTGACGTTCGTCAAGACGCCCGCAGCGGAGTCCACGGACAAGACCGTGAGCATCAGCTGGACGGTGTCGATCTTCGGCAACGAGAAGGGCTCGGACTGGTCGAAGTGGCGCAACGTCGTCTGCACCCTCGACGGCAAGCCCGTCGACTGCACGGCGTCGCCCGAGACACTCCTCGCCGATCTCGCGCCGGGCGAGCACGTCTTCACCGTCTCGGGTGAGACCCCGTCGCTCTACGGGTGCGACGGCGACTTCTGCCCGAGCGCCGCGACCGTGACGTCGGCACCGTGCCCGTCCGACAACGACGCCGTCGCCGACCCGCGCTACGACTGCGTCAAGGTCTACGGCGAGGTCCGCTGGACGACGAAGAGCGAGCCCGTGCCCGAGGTGCCCGCGAAGCCGACGGAGACGACCACGCCGGCGCCGGTCGTCGCCGCCGCACCCGCGGCGACCGCGAAGGTCTGCACCTCGCGCCGCGGCGAGCTGACGATCCGCCTGCGCGAGCGCAAGGGCAAGGCCATCAAGAGCGCGAGCGTGTTCTTCAACGGCAAGAAGATCGCCATCGCCGAGCGCAACAAGGCCGGCCGCCTGACCGCGACGATCGACTTCGACGGGCTGCCCGCCGGGCGGTTCTCGCTGAAGATCAAGGCGAAGCTCGCCAACGGGAAGACCGCGACGTTCACGCGCCGCTACTTCACCTGCGAGCCGAAGCGCCCGCCGAGCAACAACCTCAGCGGGGCGAACTCGCTGTAGGCCTCAAGGTGTCCGGGGGATTCGCGTCAGCGAATCCCCCAATGCCGGTGTGACGGACGGCGAGCGCCAGCGAGTCGCCCGTCACACCGGCACCACGCCGTGCTTCTTGTACGGGCGCTCGACGGTCTTGCCCTCGGCCATCTCGAGGGCGCGCACGATCGTCGGGCGCGTCTCGCGCGGGTCGATGACATCGTCGATCATGTCGTTGCTCGCCGCGATGTAGACGTCGATGATCTCGCGGTAGGCGGCGATCAGCTCCGCCTTCTTGGCGGCCGGATCCTCGGCCTCCTCGACCTGCTTGCGGAAGATGATCTCGACTGCGCCCTCGGCGCCCATGACGCTGATCTCGGCGCTGGGCCACGCGACGATCAGGTCGGGCTCGTAGGCCCGGCCGTTCATCACGTAGTAGCCGGCGCCGTAGGCCTTGCGCAGCACCACGGTGACCTTTGGCACCGTCGCGTTCGCGACCGCGTGGAGCATCTTCGCGCCGTGGCGGATGATGCCCGCCTCCTCGACCTTCGTGCCGACCATGAAGCCCGGCACGTCGACGAGGAACACCAGCGGGATCCCGAAGGCGTTGCAGAGGTTCACGAAGCGCGCGGCCTTGTCGGCGGAGTCGTTGTCGAGGATCCCGCCGAGCTGCTTGGGCTGGCTGGCGACGATGCCCGCGGGGCGCCCACCGAACCGCGCAAAGCAGGTGATGATCGTCTTCGCCCACTGCGGCTTCATGTCGAAGTACTCGCCGTCGTCGACGATCCGCTTGATCACCTCGTACATGTCGTACGGCTTGCGGTTGGACTCCGGCAGGACGTCGAGCAGGTCCTCGTCGCGGCGCTCGATCGGATCGGTCGGCGACGCCTGCGGCGGCGCGACGCCGTTGTGCGACGGGAAGAAGGACAGGTACTCGCGGATCTTCGCGATGCACTCCGGATCGTCCTTGACCTCGAGGTCACCGACGCCGCTCTTGCGGCAGTGCACCCGCGAGCCGCCGAGCTCCTCCTGGGTGACGTCCTCCCCCACCGCGGCGCGCACGAGGTGCGGGCCGGCGAGCGCCATCGAGCCGCGGCCCTTGACCATCGGGACGAAGTCGGCGAGGCCCGGGATGTACGCGGTGCCCGCGGCGCACGGCCCCATGAGCGCGGCGACCTGCGGGATGACGCCGGAGGCGACGACCTCCTCGCGGAAGAGGTGGCCCGACCCGGCGAAGAGCGAGCCGACGGCCTCCTGGATCCGGGCTCCGGCGCTGTCCAGCAGCCAGACCATCGGCATCCGCTTGGTCAGCGCAAGCTCGCGCAGGCGCGTGACCTTCAGCTCCCCGGTCATGCCCATCGAGCCGGCCATCACGGTGAAGTCGTAGGCGCACGCGGCGACGAGGCGGCCGTCGACCTTGCCGTACGCGGTGATGACGCCGTCGGCCGGCGCGTCCTTGCCGTCGAGGCCGCGGACCGAGTGGTGGATGCCGGCGTGGATGCCGAGCTCGGTGTACTCGCCATCGTCGAAGAGCAGCGCGAGGCGCTCGCGGGCGGTCAGCTTCTCGGCGGCGTGCTGGCGCTCGATCCGTTCCGCTCCGCCACCCTGCAGCGCCTTCTCCCGGCGGGCATGCAGGTCGTCGACGAGCGGGCGCAGGAGCGAGGGCGGCGGCGTGTCGATGCTCATACCGAGCATCGTACGCAAGAAGTAGGAAGTGCCACTCCCTACTTGGACGATCGGGTCAAGCCGCGAGGCGGGTGCAGGCCCGGCCTGCGTCCTTCGCCGCGTACAGCGCCGTGTCGGCGCGGCGGAGGAGCCCCTCGACCGACTCCCCTTCGCGCCACTGCGCAACGCCGGCCGAACAGGTCTGGCCGTCGGGCGTGAGACCGCGCAAGCGGTCGACGATCACGAGCGCGTCGTCGAGGTCGCACCCCGGCAACGCCACGGCGAACTCCTCGCCGCCCATCCGGGCGAGCAGGTCCACGTCGCGCAGCGTCGTCGTCCACGCGTCGGCGCACGAGGCCAGCAGCACGTCGCCGGTCTGGTGCCCGTACTGGTCGTTGTAGGCCTTGAAGCGATCGAGGTCGACCATCGCGACCGTCAGCGGCTCGTGCGTGCGCGCCGAGACCGCGCACTCGCGGGCCATGAACTCGTTCCAGACCCGCCGGTTCGCCAGCCCGGTGAGTACGTCCGTGCGCGACTGGTGCTCGAGCCGCGCGACGAGGTCGGCGCGGTCGATCAGATGCCCGGCCTCGCGGGCCAACAGGCCGATGATCGCGACCTTGCGATCGGACATCGACGCGACCGGTTCGCGCCACCACACGCCGAGTACACCGGTCACCTTGCCGCGCTCGACGATCGGCTCCCACAGGCCCGAGCTCGCCCGGGTCAGCTCGACCAGGCGCGGCGACGCCATCGCGTCGTTCGCGCAGTCCGGCGCAAAGTAGCGGCGGCCGGTGGCGAGGACCCGGCCGGCACCCGACGTGTGGCGCGACAGGTCGAGCGGAAAGTCCATCGGGAGGCCGGCGATCCCGACCTGCGCGCGGAAGTGGAGCTTGCCGCCCTCCCCGAACTCCCCGATCGTGGCGCCGGAACCTCCGGACACCAGGCACGCCGCCGCACACAGGCGCTCGCGCGCGTCGTCACCGGTGATGTCGCGTGTCAGGTTCGTGACGGCGCGCAGGTCGTCGAGGTGCTGCCGGTCGCGCTCCTGGGCCGCGCGGAGCGACGCGACGAGCGTGTGGACCACGTAGCCGACGAGGCCGCCGACGAACGTCAGCGCGATGACGCGGTGCCAGTCCGCACCGCTGAACTGCGGCTCGCCGACGAACACGATCTCGGCGGTGAAGACGACCGCGACGCCCGCGACGGTGACGAGCAACTGGCGGGCCGTGCCGTACAGCGCGACCCACACGACGGGCAGCAGCGCCAGGGCGGCGAGCCCGCGCCGCGGACCGTCCTGCCCGACGTCGGCGACGTAGACGACGACGAAGAACCCCAGTGCAGGAAGGATCTGCACCCAGCCCGGGGACTGCGGCAGCCGCGTGAACGCGAGGCTCACGGCGACCAGGATCACCTGCAGCGCGATCGCCGGAAGCATCTCGTTCAACGGGACCCCGTCGGGCCCGATGAGGGCGCTCAGCAGAACGACGGTCGCCACGAGGGCGAACGGAGCGAGGCGGAGGGAGACCTCGCGGGCAGAGCCGCTCAGCGGGCGGCCTGGCTGGGGTTCGGCCATCACCCCGAACATCGGTCCACCGGTCAGCCGACTTGATTCCCCAATTAGCGGGACACCGGAAGCGGTGACCCCACGATGCGCCAGCTTCTAGCGCCCGGTCCAGTTCGGGTCGCGCTTCTCGAAGAAGGCCTTGACGCCCTCCTGGATGTCCTCGGTCGAGAAGGCGAGCGTGAGGTTGTGCTGGAGATACTGGAGCGCCTCGTCGAAGGGCAGGTCCTGCTGGCGGTGGATCGCGTCCTTGCCGAGGCGCATCAGCACCGGCGACTTCGCGGCCAGGCGGGTCGCCCAGTCGGTCACGAACGCGTCGAACTCGCCGGCCGGGACGATCCGGTTGACGATCCCGATCCGCTCCGCCTCCTCGGCGCTGATGCGGTCGCCGAGCAGCAGCAGCTCGTTGGCCTTCTTGCGCGGGACGTTGCGGTAGATCAGCGCCATGATCATGAAGGGAAAGACCCCGACGTTGATCTCGGGCGTCCCGAAGGTCACGCCCTCCCTGGCCACGATCAGGTCACAGGCCAGGGCGATGCCGAGCGCGCCGGCCAGCACGTGGCCGTTCGCCGCGCAGATCGTCGGCTTACCCAGCTCACCGATGAGGGCGAACAGGCGCGGGAAGCGGGCGATCGAGTGGTGCTTGTGCACGAGCGGGACATCCGCCGCGAAGCCCGCGAGGTTCCCGCCCGAGGAGAACACCTTCTCGTGCGTCGAGGTCAGGACGACGGCGCGGACGCCCTCGTCGTCACGCGCGGTCTCGAAGGCGGCGATGAGGTCGTCGAGCAGCTCGTCGGACAGCGCGTTGCGCGTGTCGGGCTGGTCGAGCGCGATGGTGGCGACCCCGGCGTCGACGGTGTAGGCGAGCGTGGTGAAGTCAGGCACGACGCGGCAGCGTAACGCTCTGGCGCTCGACGACGGCCGTACCGCTCGCGGGCCGGAACGTCAGGCGGACCGTCACCTTGCCGCCGCGGGAGAGCTTGCGGCGGGCGGCCTTCGACAGCGAGACGGTGAGCTGTTCGCGGCGTCCGGAGCGCACCTTGCGCGTGCCGGTCGCGACGTCACGGCCGCCGATCGAGACCTTCGCCTCGAGGCGACCGGCCTGCGGCGCGGAGAACGGGAGCTTCAGCCGGGCCGCGGTGAGGCTCGCGCGCAGCGCCCTGCGCAAACCCTGCAGCGATGAGCGCAGCGCGAGCGCGGCGACCGCGCGACGCGACGGCGCCGGCGCGGGAACCTGCTTGACCGCTGGCGCGGGCGCGACGACCGTCACCGCGGAATCCGCCGTCCCCGCCGCGCCGTAGGCGTCGCGGACGGTGAGGCGGACGGGATACGTCCCGGCGCTCGCGAGCGTCGTGGTGAAGCGGGAGTCGCGGCTCTCGATCGATCCGTCCGCGCCGATGTCCCAGGCGTACTCGGCGATCCCCTCCTCGTCCGTCGACGCGCTGCCGTCGAGCGTGAAGGCGACGCCGGCGGTGGCGGCCGTCGCTCCCCCGATCCGCGCGACCGGCTTCGGGTTGCCGCCGCCGACGTCCGATCCCGTGCACGACCCGGCCGGACACAGGAACGTCGAGTTGTAGATGTTCCAGTGCGTGGCGAGGTAGGTGCCGCCCGCCGGCGCCGGGTTGAAGTAGTCGTCCTGGCCACAGTCGTAGGCCTCGGTGGCGCACGGATACGTGAGCGTGCTGGAGGCCCCGCCGTCGTCGTAACACATGACGTCCTCCTCGTCGAAGCAGTGGCCGGCCTGCGTCGAATGGGGCGCGGAGTCCTGCACGGCGCCGAGGTTGTGGCTGACCTCGTGGAGCACGGTGGTGAGGCGGTCGTTGAGGAACTCCGGATCGCCGGACTCTCCGAACGCCACCGCCCACATGTCGCCGCCGTTGGCGTAGTTGTTCGAGGTCGGGCGGTCGTCGAGGTAGACGCCGCCGATGCCCGCGACCCCGTCGTTGCCGTAGGCGTGGTCGGCGTAGACGAGGTAGTTGACCTTGCCCGCCATCCCCGACACCGACGGCGTGATGTCGGTCTCGAGCGCGGCCATCCGGTCGTTCGCGTCGAGCTGCTGGTACTGCGCGGCCGTGCGCGGCAGGCGGACGCTGAGGATGTCGACGTAGCCGGCGCCGCACTTCGTGCCGACGTCGAAGCGCAGCGTCTT
>JAEMSV010000319.1 GCA_016462625.1 Solirubrobacteraceae bacterium
TGACCGTGCCCTGCAGGCCGTCGGCCTCGATGGTCGCCGGGTACGGATCGGCGATGCCGCTGTCCCCCGTGCCGGGCAGCTTGATCTGCGCGGGATCGGTGAACCGCGGCGGCGTGACGCCCGTCGTGATCCGCAACAGCTTGCCGGTGTCCGTACTCGCCCAGAGGTTGCCGTCGGGGCCGGTGCGGAGGTCGATGAACGACGTGCCCGCCGGTAGCCCACTCGGGAACTCCGTGACCACGCCCGCCGGGGTGATCCGGCCGATCGAGCGGTTGGCCATGGTGAACCACACGTTGCCGTCCGGGCCCGCGGTCAGGGCGCCCGCGATGCTCGGGATCGGGAAGTCCTGTGCCATGCCCCCAGTTGTGATCGTCCCGATGAAGGCCGCGCCGCCCTCGGTGAACCACAGGTTGCCGTCGGCGCCCGCGGTGATCGCCCCGGGGTTGGCGTTGTCCCGGAAGAACCCGAACTGGGTCAGTGTCCCGTCGGGCGCGATCCTGCCGAGGGAGTTGTCGCCCGACCGCGTGAACCAGACGTTGCCGTCCGAAGCAGCGGTGATGTCCCCTGGCGTGGCGCTCGCGCTCAGCGGAAACTCCGTGACGACGCCCTCCGTGGTGACGCGGCCGATCCTGTTTCCGGTGGACTCCGTGAACCAGAGGTTGCCGTCGGGACCGGCGACGATCGCGGTCGGCCCTCTGCCGGCGGGGAGTGAGAACGTGCCGAGGACGGCGCCGTCGGTCGCCAGCTTGAGGACCCGGCTGGCCGCGTTCTCGACGAGCCACATGTTCCCGTCCGGTCCGGCGGTGATACCGAGCGGGTCACCGCTGAGGGCGAGGCCGCTCGTGAACTGCTGGCTCCTGCCACCCGGCGTGATCTGCATGACCGAGTCCGCAGCCGCCGACGTCGCCCAGATGTTCCCGTCCGGGCCGCTCGCAAGGCCGGTCGGCAGGCTCACCGGGGTGAAGACCCGGAAGCTCGGGGGCGCGGCGTGGGCGGGCGCGGTCAGCAGCGTCGCGACGATGACCGTCAGCGGGAGCCGGCGCCAGGCAGGGCGGAGCACGGCGGTAGTACACCACATTTCTGGGGACACCGGAAACGGGGCTGTACGCACGGATACACTCCCCCGCCCTCATGAGCCATCCCGGAAAGCGCCTCCCGTACCACCACGAGAACTGCCTCGGCTGCGGGCCCGAGAACGCGTCCGGGCTGCAGATGGAGATGTACACGGCGAGCCCGCGGGAGGACGAGACGAAGCGGGTCCGGACGACGATCGTGCTCGACTCCCGCCACGAGGGTGCGCCCGGCCTGGCCCACGGCGGCATCGTGGCCACCGCCCTCGACGACCTCTTCGGCGGTGTGCTCGTGCGCCTGCGCATCCCCGCCGTAACCGCGAACCTCAGCGTCGACTACCGCGCACCCATCGCGCTCGGCCGCGAGCTCTCACTCGAGGGCTGGTGCGAGGGCGTGGAGGGTCGCAAGGTCCGCATGCGCGGCACGATCCACGACGGCGAGAAGCTCGTCGCCGAGGCGACCGGGTTGTTCATCCAGGTCGGCGTCGAGCACTTCACCGACGCCGGCGGCACGCTGCCGGACATCGCGGCCCGTCGCCGGGCCGCGGAGCAGCAGCAGGGCTAGAAGCCGACGCGCTCGCGGTCGGGCGCCGGGCCGCCGACCTCGACCGGCTCGGCGGTCTCGATCGTCTGGCTGGAGACGGCCTCAACGGGCTCGGCCTCGCGCGCCTCACCGGCGATGCCCTCGTCGTGCTCGCCATCGCACAAGACGCGGAAGTTGCCGGCCGTCACGTTGATCTCCTGGATCGGAACGCCGGGCAGGATCTCCTCGCCGATCTCCAGGCCGAGACGCTCGATGTCGAACGCGGACAGCCCGAGCCCCAGCACGTTGTGATCGGGGTTCTGCTCGTTGTGGGCGTTGATCGCCATCTGGAAGGCCCGGAGGTTCTTGGCGATCTTGCTCGCGTCGCTCA
>JAEMSV010000048.1:0-18031 GCA_016462625.1 Solirubrobacteraceae bacterium
CACCCCGGCCTCTGGGAGCCACTGCTTCCAGGCGCCGGGGATGTGCGGGCTCGCCACGTGGATGAACACCTGCGGGTGCGGAACCCGGGGCTCGCGGCGGGGATGCATATTCGCCTGCTTGGGCAGCTGGTCGCCCTTGCGGCGATTGCATGGCGCGCACGCGGCGACGATGTTCTCCCAGGTCGAGCCGCCGCCCTTCGAGCGGGGGATCACGTGGTCGACGGTCAGCTGCGCGCGCGAGCCGCAGTACTGGCACTCCCATCCGTCGCGGGCGAAGACGGCGCGGCGGGTGATCTTCCGCTTGTGTGTGTCGCGCGGCACCTTCACGTAGCTGACCAGTCGGATCACGACGGGGCGCGCCATCGCGGTGTGCTCGGAGCGCAGCTCCCAGCTGCCGTGCTCGACGACCTCGGCCTTCTCCTTCAGCAGGAGGACCGCGGCGCGGCGGACGGTGCAGACGTTGATCGGCTCGAACGTCGCGTTCAGGACAAGCACCCGGCCATTGGCGCCACGGCTCGCGCCGCCGCCAGCTGGTCCGTACCGCGGGTGCTCAGAGAGCGGTACGGACCCAGGTGGGCCTGGTGGAGTGAAGGCGTCACCTGGCATGACCATGCACAAGTCTACCGACCCCGCACCGGAATCCGAATCGTCTGAACCCGCATGGCGCCGGCTTCACCGCTCGTTCACCAGCTACGCGCCGCGACGCGCCAGCATCCCGGCCCATGCGCATGTGGCCGTCCTTCGTCGTCCTGCTCGCCGCTGCAACCCTCGCCGCGTGTGGCGGTGACGATGCTCCTCCGGTCGCCGAGCCGCTCCCGCCAGAGAAGCCTCTCACCGGTGCCCAGGCGAAGGCTGAGGCGCCCGCCACGGCGGGCGCGCTGACCCGCATCGACGACGTGGGTGCCGCGCGCGAGCGGCTGGCGTTCGTCAACCTCGCCGCCGCCGCCGAGACGGAGCTTCCGATGCAGCGGGGGGTGCTCCTGTCCGCGGTCCTCGGACCGGGCGCCCGCCGGATCGACGACCGCGCATCCGACGGCACGGTCGTCCAGCTGGCGCGTGCGGCGACGGTCATCAACGGTGCTGAGGGCGCCCGCGTCTTCACCGACGACGCCGCCCTCCGCGCGCGCCTCGCCGATGCCCGCCCGGAGACCAGCGCGATCACCCCGAGCGCCCAGAGCGCGGTGCAGTCGTGCCTCGGAGACACCGTCGCGCAGACCGTCCTCGGCCCGGCGACGATGGGCGACGACGCGGCGCTCGGCGTGGGTCTCGCCGAGAGCGGCGACCGCCCCGCCGGGCTGCAGCTGCGTATCTGCGCGGCGCCCAAGTTCATCCGCCACGTGCACGGGACGGAGCGCACGCTCGAGCGCCGCTTCGGTGACCTCGGGTCGGGTGAGACCGCCGCCCGGATCCGGGAGCAGGAGATCGGCGAGCGCGAGATCGTCGAAGGCGTCCTGCCGGCGAACGAGCTGGCGCCGGCGCAGCTGGTCGCCCTGCTGCGCGGCGGCGCCGCGCTGCGCGCGCTCGCCTGGAATTAAACGCGACGTTCACCACCCGGTCACGGGGCGGCGCCGAGCCGCCGCCAGCATCGCCGTCGCAGGTGTTCTTCCCCTTCACAAGGAGTCCCGTCCCGTGCATGTGAACCGCAAAGCTGCGGTCGCCGTCATCGGTGCCGTCGCGCTGAGCGCCGGCATCGGCACCGTCGCCATCGGCGCCTCGACCCAGAGCGACCAGACCGTCAACTTCGCCAAGAACCTGAACCCGTTCAAGCCGAAGAACGTCATCCTGCTCGTCGGCGACGGCATGGGCGACTCCGAGGTGACCCTGGCGCGCTACTACGGCAAGGGGGCCGCGGGCCGTCTCGAGATGGATCGCCTGCCGTTCCGCGGCAGCTCCATCCACTACGTCCTCCGCCCGGGTCCCGGCCCGGACTACAAGCCGAACTACGTCGGCGACTCGGCCCCGACCGCCACCGCGTGGTCGACGGGCAAGCGCACGCAGGACAGCCGCGTCTCCCAGGGCCCGTCGTCCGCGGACAACGTCCCCGGCTCGAACGAGGGCTACCGGACCTACTTCGAGGTCGCTCGCGATCGCGGCAAGCTGACCGGGAACGTCTCGACCGCCGAGATCACCGACGCGACCCCCGCCGGTCCGACGTCGCACATCTCGCAGCGGGCCTGCCAGGGTCCGGCCGACGCGCGCACCATCTGCTCGAGCGAGACGAAGGCCAACGGCGGCCTCGGCTCGATCTCCGAGCAGCAGATCGACGGTGGCTTCAACCTGATCCTCGGCGGCGGTCGCAACCGCTACGAGCAGAAGCTGACCGACGGCGGCACGGAGTCGGTCGTCGACTACGCGCAGGGCAAGGGCTACCAGTACGTCACGACCAAGCAGGATCTCGCCGGCGTCGGCACGCTGAACCCGTCCAAGAAGCTCCTGGGCCTGTTCAGCGGCGGCAACATGACGACGGAGTTCGCGCCGCTGTTCGCGCGCACCGACGCGTACTTCACCGCCAACCCGGGCCGTGACGTCCAGGTCCAGGGAGGCAGCGACACGACGACCTGCCAGCCGCAGGCGCGCGGCGACGAGCCGTCGCTCCCGGAGATGACCACGAAGGCGATCGAGCTGCTCGAGAAGAACCGCAAGGGCTTCGCCCTGCAGGTCGAGGGCGCGTCGATCGACAAGCGCGATCACGCGGCCGACGTCTGCGGCCAGATCGGCGAGACGCTCGCGTTCGACAAGGCCGTCGGCATCGCCCTCGACTACGCCAAGCGCAAGAGGGACACGCTGGTGATCGTCACCGCCGACCACTCGCACACGTCGCAGCTGACCTACACGACCGGCAAGCCGGCGACGGGCGCCAGCTACGCGACGCTGAAGACCGCCGACGACGCACCGATCCGCGTCTCCTACGGCACGGCCGACACGGGTGCCGGCGCGACGACCAGCGGCTCGCAGCACCACACGGGCGCGCAGGTGCCGCTGTGGGCGTTCGGCCCGCAGGCCGCCAACGTCCAGGGCACGCACGACCAGACGGACATCTTCTCGATCCTCAACGGGAAGTAGGCCGGCCCGGCCGGCGGCGTCTACGCCGGATAGGAGCCCAGAACGCGGACGTCCTCGCAGTGCGCACGCAGCGCTGCGAGGGCGTCTTGCGCCTCGGCGGCGTCGAGCCCGAGCTCGAGGTCGACGTAGAAGCGGTAGTGCCCGAGCCGTCCGCGCATCGGCCGTGACTCGATCTTCGTGAGGTTCACGCCGCGAAAGGCGAACTCCGACAGACACCGGACGAGCCAGCCCGGGGTGTCGTCTCCCGAGCCCCAGAAGACGAGCGACGTCTTCGCCGGATCCTCCACCGCGGTGCCGTCCGGCGCGATCCAGACGAACCGGGTCGCGTTGCCCGCCTCGTCCTCGATGCCCTCGCGGAGGACCACGCCGCCGTAGAGCTCCGCTGCCCGCCGCGTCCCGATGGCCGCCCACGGCTGGCCGTTGGCCGCCGCGACCTCGCGGATCGCGTCCGCGGTCGATGGGCTCGCCACGAGCTCGGCGCCGGGCAGGTGCTCGCGCAGCCAATGCGCGCACTGGCCCAGCGGCTGCGGGTGCGAGATCACGCGGCGGATGTCGCCGGGTGCGAGATTCGTCGCCGCGACGAGCAGATGGCTCACCGGCAGGACGAGCTCACCAGAGATCGTGACGCTCGGGCGGTCGGCGAGGGTGTCGAGGGTCTGTGCGACGGAGCCCTCGATGGAGTTCTCGATGGGGACGATCGCGCGGTCCGCGGTGCCCGCGGCGACGGCGTCGATCGCGTCGGCGATCGTGGGCTGCGGCAGCAGGTCGGCGTCGGCGGCGGTCCGGGCGGCTTCCTCGGAGAACGTCCCGGCCGGACCCAGGTAGGCGACGATCACGCGCGCGGAGCCTGGTCGTCGGCCGGTTCGGCCTGCGGCTCGGCGGGTGGGGGTTCGGGCGCTGGCTCGGCCTCGGGGCCCGCCGGAGTCGGCGTCTGCTGGGCCAGCCGGATCGCGTCGACCTCTTCCGGCGAGAGCTCGAGCTCGCCGCGCCCGGCGATGACCTGCTTGGCGTACAGCCGGGCCTGCTCGCGGTGATGGATTGACGAGAGCATCACGCCGGAGTCGTGGTCGTCGAGTAGCACGATCGACGTCGACTGGCGGCCGGACATCTCGTTGTAGGCGTCGTAGCGCACGAGGCCGACCTTGCTGATGCTCGCGTCGAGGCGGGTCTCGGCGACGTCGAGCCGGCGGTCGAGCCGGGCGGCCGCGTCGGTGATGAACGCGTGCAGCGCCTCGAACTCGCGCTGCAGCGACGCGGAGTGGGCGATCAGGTCGCGGTTGCCGTAGTCGCCGAGGACCTGCGTCTGGGCTGCACGGAGCCGGCGCAGGGCGCGCCACTGCACCACGGCGAGCACGAGCGCGACCAGCGCCACGGCCGCCGCGGCGATCGCGACGGCGCCGACGGTGGTGGTGAGGTCGTCCATCGCCGCCGGACGCTACCGCGTGAAGAGGGCCGTGTACTCCTGGCGGTTGTTGTCCGTCTTCTTCTCGCCGGGGACCTTCACGACTTCGACGGTGATCGTGGAGGGCTGGCCGATCGGCGGCGCCTCCCCGAGCGGGATCTGGACCTCGGCCTCCGCGCCGGCGGTGGTCTGGTCCACGGTCTTCGTCGCCTCGATCGCCTTGCCGCTCTGCGGCTTGACGCTCACGCGCACCCGCACGTCCTGCTCGTTGTTCTCGCCCTGGTTGGCGAACTTCACCGTGAACGTCGGGTTGCTCGTGGCGGCGATCCGGTTCGGGGTGCCACCGGGCTGGAGGGCCACGTCCCCGACCGCCGTGCTCAGGATGCCGTGGCCGTGCAGGCCCGGCGCGACGTCGCCGGTGTCCTCGGCGCCGTCACTGGTATCGCCGGCGGCCGCCTGCCCGCCGATGCGGCCGGCGACGGTGTCGGTGTCCAGCCAGCTCAGGCTGGAGACGACCCGGCTGTCGGTGATGCGGTCCTGGATGCCCTCGGCGTCGAGGGTCTGCTTGATGAACGGGCTGACGCGCTGCGACCAGACGATGTCCGACGCCAGCAGCTTCTCCATCTGGCCGGCGATCTGGCTCGTGGCCTCCTCGGCCTGGGCGCGGTCGCTGCCGCGGGCGGTCGGGATCCGCTGCGCGACGCGCGCGATCGCCTCCTCGCGGAACTGCAGAGCCAGCAGGAGGTTCTGCTGGGCGGGCTCCATGTCGCCTGGGACCGAGAGGTCCTCGGCGTCCTGGAGCTGCTTCTCGGCCTGGACGCGCAGCTGGTTGATCTGGGTCTGCTGCTCGACCGGCGCGAGATCGCTCTGCACGAGCGTCTCGTAGAAGGCCTTCGCGGTCTCGGTCGAATCCTGGGCGATACCGGTGACGTCGCGGTTGTAGTCCTTGAGCGCGTTTTCCTTGCGGCTGTCCAGGCAGCCCTTGACGCCGACGAACAGCAGCAGCAGGACCACGACGCCGATGCCGCCGGCCACGGCGCGGCGGATCAGCAGCTGCTGATGGTCGGGCATGCCGCCGCCACCACCGCCGCCGGACACGCCCCGCCCTCCCTGGCGAGGTCGCTGGGCACGAGTCTGCTGGGTACGCGGTTCGTCGTCTTCAAAGAACGACAAGAGCTGTCTCCTGCCGGAAGGAAATGAGTCGCGCACTATCCACAAAGGCGGACATGCTGAATGCAAGTTTGCCGTCACCGTCGGTCTTCCTGCTTGCCCGGCACAGGAACAGGGCATGCGGAGGCGAACTTTCAGACGGTGCACCAGGCCCGTTCAGCCCCTGCCGAGGAGCTCCTGCTCGGCCGCTACCGGTTGCTGAAGCGGCTCGGCGAAGGCGCCATGGGCGTGGTGTGGCTGGCGGAGGACACGCGGTTGCACCGGCGGGTCGCGATCAAGCGGGTCGCGGGCGGCGCAGAAGTCGGCGGGGCCAAGCGCGCTGGGCGTGAGGCGGTCGCCGCGGCGCGGCTCTCGCATCCCGCGATCGTGGGCCTGTACGAGGCGGGGAAGGACGACGAGGGCGACTGGCTGCTCGTCTGTGAGCTGGTGCGCGGACCGACGCTGCAGGCGCTCCTGCGCGACGGACTGCTCTCCGATCGGGACGTCGCGGAGATCGGGATCGCGCTGTGCGACGCGCTAGAACACGCGCACGGGCGCGGAGTGGTGCACCGCGACATCAAGCCGGCGAACGTCATCTGCCCCGACGACGTCGACGAGGCCGGTGCGGTGGCGAAGCTCACGGACTTCGGCGTCGCGCACCTGGCGGGTGACGACTCGCTGACGATGACCGGCGACGTGCTCGGCACGCTCACGTACATGGCGCCCGAGCAGGCCCGGGGCCGCGCGGCCGGGCCGCCCGCGGACGTCTACGCGCTTGGCATCGTGCTCTACGAGGCGTTCACCGGCGTCAATCCGCGGCGCGGGGCCAACGCGGCCGAGACCGCACGGCTGGTCGACGCCGACATCACCGAGCTGGAGCGGGTGCGCCGGGATCTGCCCGAGGCGCTCGGCTTCGCCATCGATGCCGCCGTGAGCCCGGACGTGCGCTCGCGGCCCAAGCCGGCGTCGCTGCGCGCCGCGCTGCGCAAGGCCCTGCCCGAGCTCGACGACGAGCCGGGGCTCATTGAGGGCGGCGCGCTGGAGACCGTCACGAACGTGCTGCAGGCCGGTGGGCGGTTCGCCCGGGACGTCACGCAGGTCGCGGCCGGTCGCTGGCACGCCGAGCCCCCGCTGCCGGTCGCCGGCGTCGTCCGGCCGGGCGATCGAGACGCCGCACGACGGGCGACGCTCCTGCCCGCGCGGGTGGGCGCGGCGCTCCTCGGCGGCGGGCTCGCGCTGGGCGCGCTGCTGTGGGCCGCGCCGGCGGGAATTCCGGCGCCCGCGCTGCTCGCTCTGGCGGTCGGCGCCGCGGTGCTGCTCCTGCCCCGACTGGGCTGGCTGGCCGCCGCGGCGCTGCTCATCGGGGCGGTCGCCACGCGGGACCCCGGCGTCGCCGTGCTGGTCGCGGCCGTCGTGGTGCCGGTCCCGCTCCTGCTGCCCCGGGCCGGGACGGCGTGGTCGGTTCCGGCGCTCGCCCCCGTGCTGGGGATCGTCGGTCTGGCCGGGGCGTTCCCGGCGCTGGCGGGTCAGGCCCGGCGGGCCACGGTGCGCGCCGGCCTGGGCGCGCTCGGGGCCTGGTGGACGCTGGTCGCCGCGGGGCCTCTCGGCCACCGCGTGTACCTCGGCGAGGGCACCCCGGCCTGGACCGGCTCGGCGCAGGATGCGATCGCCGACATTCTCGCGCCGCTGCTCTCGAGCGGCGCGATCGCGCTCGTCGCCGTCTGGGCGATCGCCGCTGCTGTGCTGCCCATCCTGGTCCGCGGATGGAACGCCGCGGCTGACATCGCGGCGGCGACCGGCTGGGCCGCGGGGACCGCCGCCGCGACCGACGGGATCGCCACGGCGATGGACCTTCCGCGCCCGAACGGCCTCGTCCTCGGGGCGATCGTGGCGGGTGTCGCCGCGGTCGTCGCGCGGGCGGTCGTCGAGCCCGATCGGCCCGAATAGCCGGGCCCGTGAAGGACCCGGGAATACCATCTGTTCTCACATGAGCGTCCTTCGCAACCTGGAACGCACGCTCTCCGAGCTGGTCGAGGGCACCTTCGGGCGCGTCTTCCGCTCCGAGGTCCGGCCCGTCGAGCTGGCGCGGAAGCTCGTGCGCGAGATGGACGATCACAAGACCGTCTCGGTGTCGCGCACCTACGTCCCGAACGAGTACGTCATCTACCTCTCCGAGCGCGATCGGGCGAAGTACGAGGGCGTCGAGGACGAGGTTGCCGGGGAGCTGTGCGCCTACCTGCTGGAGCACGCGCGGCGCGAGAAGCTGGCCCTCGTGGCTCGCCCGGCGGTGGAGTTCCGCACTGATGACCGGCTGTCGTTGGGCGAGTTCGGCATCCAGGCGCGGCTCGTGAAGCCGGAGCCCGAGGCCGGGGGTGCGGCCGTTCAGGCCGACCACGGGCACACGATGGTCTACTCGACCGCCGACCGGGTGCGGGGCGCCGTGGAGTCGGCGCAGGTCAGCCGTCCGGCGCCGGCAAAGCCGCTGCTCGTGGCCGAGGGGCGGCGTCATGTCGTCCCGCCGGGCGGGGCGCTGCTGGGGCGCAGCCGCGACTGCGACGTCGTTCTTTCGGACCCGAACGTCTCCCGCCATCACGCCGAGGTGCGGCCCGGCGGGGAGTCCGGCTGGACGGTGCAGGACATGGGATCGACGAACGGCGTGCGGGTCAACGGGCGCGACATCCGCGGCGCGCATCCGCTGCATTCCGGCGATCAGCTGGAGCTGGGGACGGCTGCGGTGACGTTCGAGCTGACGTAGCGCAGCGCCGACTTCGCGCCGACTTCGTCACAACTCTGCGCAGAGCACCGAATCGTCTCCCAGTCGATGATGAGCTGGCGGCATGTGGTTCGGAATGCTGCATCTCAAACCGGGCGAGAGCACCAGCGATATCGACGGCGATGCCGTGTTGCTGATGGTCTGGAAGCCCGACTGGACCCGGCCGATCACGGTCGTGTCCCCGCCGGATGTCGTCGGCTCGTTCATCCGTCTCATCCGAGGCGTAGCCGAAGGCGGGCCGATCGATCCGCCGCGCTGCGATGGCTGCGGCACGCCCATCGAAGTTCCCGATCTCGATGCCGACCTGCCGGAGGACGAACCATGCCGTTCGCGCTGATCCACGTCGATGACGTTCCGGGAGGGCCCGGAGAGGAGGCGTACGTGATCGTGCCCGGCGGGGAGAAGGTCGCGATTGCGGTCCCCCTGGATGCCGTCGGGCGGCTGGCGCCTCTCATCAGAGAGGCCACCGAGGAGCAGGGGCGTCCGTGCTGTCAGGCGTGCCGGAAACCGCTGCCGGTCCGCCCGAATCCCGACGGCGAGTGACCCTCGAAGAACAGGAGATCCCGCGCTATGGTCGCGAACGTGGCACTGACCACGGAACCCGGCGAGCAGCTGCACCCGCTGACGGTGGAGGACTACCACCGGATGGTGGAGGTCGGAATCCTGCGGGAGGGCGATCCGATCGAGCTGCTCGAAGGCGCGCTGGTCGAGATGGCACCTGAAGGACCGCCGCACGCCAACGTGGTCGCAGAGCTGAACCGGTTTCTCGTCGTCGGCGTGCTCGACCAGGCCGAGCTGTTGGTCCGGATCGGCTCTCCGCTGACGTTCCGTCCCCGATCGGAGCCGCAGCCGGACTTCTCGATCGTCGATCGCGCGGCATCGACGTTCACCGAGCATCCCGTCGTGGCCCACCTGGTGGTGGAGGTCTCGCAATCGTCGCGACGGATCGACCGAGCGCGGAAGGCCCGGATCTACGCGCAGGCGGGCATTCCGGAGTACTGGATCGTCGACCTCGTCGACTGGTGCGTCGAAGTTCGGACGGAGCCAGGCGAATCGGCGTACGGCGTGACCCGGGCCTTCCGCGCTCCCGAGCAGGTTCACTGCGGAACGGTGGCACTCCCGCCGCTCGACCTCGCCGCGCTGTTCGCGGCCTGATCACACGGTCAGACGAGGGTCCCGGTGGGCGATCCGCGAAGATGACGCCGTGGTCGAGCCCGCCTCCGTCGCGCTGAAGTTCGCCTTCCTGGCGATTCTGTACCTGTTCCTGATCTGGGTCGCGCGCAGCGCGCTCAAGGATCTGCGCCGCGAGACGGTCGGTGGCGGGGCCGTCGCGAGGCCCGCGTCGCCGCCGCCCGATGCGACCGGCCTGCACTCCGCGGCACGTGCCGTCGGGGAGGGTGGGGGCGCGCCGCGGCTCGTCGTCG
Organism: Solirubrobacteraceae bacterium; assembly: GCA_016462625.1. Next base: position 9,812 of record JAEMSV010000048.1, read on the forward strand.
ACACCGTTCCGGGGCACCAGTCGGGCGCCGCCTACGATCTGGTCGGCGACTGCACGATGGGCCGCGGGGACGTCGAGATCCACTTCGAGGATCCCTTCGCGTCGGGGCGGCACGCGCAGCTGACGCGACAGGGGAGCGTCATCGTGTTGGAGGATCTCGGTTCCACGAACGGGACCTACCTCAACGAAGAGCCGGTGCAGGGGCCCCAGCCGCTGCATCCCGGCGACCGCATCCGCATCGGCGACTCTGTCTTCATCTTCCAGGACCACTGAGCCATCCTCCGCGTCAGCGAATACGCGTCCGTCACGGACACCGGCCGCCAGCGCCGGGCAAACGAGGACTCCTACTACGCGCGCACGCCCGTGTTCGTCGTGGCCGACGGGATGGGCGGTGCGCAGGCGGGCGAGGTGGCGTCAGCGGCGGCCGTCGAGGCCTTCCAGGCCGGGCTGCCCGACACACCGCCCGAGCAGGCGCTGACCACCGTCATCCAGGACGCGAACGCGCGCATCCACGAGATGTCGCGTGAGGACATCCAGCGCGCGGGGATGGGCACGACCGTCACGGCGGTCCACGTCGGTGAGCACGATGTCGCCGTCGCGCACGTCGGTGACTCGCGCGCGTACCGCTGGCGCGACGGACAGCTCGAGCGGCTCACCGAGGACCACTCGCTCGTCGAGGAGCTCCGCCGGCAGGGCAAGCTCACCGCCGAGGAGGCCGAGGAGCATCCCCAGCGATCGATCATCACGCGGGCACTCGGACCCGAGCCGTCCGTCGAGGTCGACACCGCCTCGTGGCGCGCGCAGGCCGGCGATCTCTACCTGGTCTGCAGCGACGGCCTGACCTCGATGGTCGGGGAGGGCCAGCTCGCCGAGATCCTGGGGAGCACCCGCGACACCTCGACGCTCGAGGCGCTGGCGCGGCGGCTCGTGGCGGCCGCCAACGAGGCAGGCGGCAAGGACAACATCACGGTGGTCGTGTTCCGCATCGAGGAAGTCGGCGGGACGGCAGCGGCGCCCAGCGACGAGCAGACGACGGTGGCCGGCGACGACGCACCAACGGCGGCGCAGGTCCGCGCGGCCGTCGAGGACGCCGATACCGCCAGGTCCGAAGCGGAGGCCCGGCGGATGACGCCGCGCCCGCCCGGGGCGCCCGAGGCCGAGCGGGTCGGGAGCACTCGCGGGCGACGCATCCTCATCGGGCTCGGCGTCTTCTTCTTCCTCGGCCTGCCGATCCTGCTGGGCGGCTGGTTCGCCTCCCAGTCCGTCTACTTCGTCGGCAGTGATGACGGCTTCGTCGCGATGTACCGCGGTGTCCCGTACGACCTGCCGTTCGGCCTGGACCTCTACTCGGTGAACTACACGAGCGGCGTGCCGGTCGAGGCGATCCCTGAGCAGCAGCGCGGGGACCTGCTCGACCACGCGCTGCGCTCGCGCGACGACGCCGCCGACCTGATCAACCAGCTGGAGAAGGGGCAGCTGACGAGCTCCTCGTCCCAGGAATGAGTGCGCGGAATCGCGAGCTCTTCGCGCTGATCCCGGCGTCGCTGCTGGTGACCGTCGGGTTCGCGGCCGTCTTCATCCAGGAGGGCGACCTCATCAGCGATGCGTCGCTGACGTACGGCGCGGTCTTCCTCGGGCTGTGCTTCGTCGCCCACCTGATCATCCGGTTCACGCTCCCGGACGCGGATCCGTACCTGTTCCCGCTCGTCGCGCTGCTGGCGTGCTTCGGGCTGGTGATGATCTACCGGATCGACGAGACCCTGGCGCGCGAGCAAGCGCAGTGGTTCGTCATCGGGCTCGTCGTGTTCGCGGCGACGATCCTGCTGCTGCGCAAGGACTACCGCGTGCTCGAGCGCTACCGGTACACGATCGCGCTGGTGGGCATCGTGCTGCTGCTGCTCCCGCGCGTGCCGGGGATCGGTGCGCAGGTCAACGGCGCGTACCTCGGAATCGACTTCGGGCCGATCGCGTTCCAGCCGGCCGAGCTGGCGAAGATCTGCATCATCATCTTCCTGGCGTCGTACCTGCGGGACACGCGGCAGGTGCTCGTCCAGGGCGCGCGCCGGTTCGCCGGGATCACGATCCCGCCGCTGAAGCATCTCGGGCCCCTGTTGGTCGTGTGGGGCGCGGCGATGGTGCTGCTCGTCTTCATCCGCGACCTCGGGTCGTCGCTGATGTTCTTCGGAGCGTTCTTGGCGATCCTCTACATCGCGACCGACCGGATCTCGTTCGTGCTCATCGGATTGGGGCTGTTCGGGCTGGGCGCGTGGTTCTTCGCGAACACGGTCGGCCACGTCGCGAGCCGCATCGACGCGTGGCAGCATCCGTTCAACGACGAGCTCTACGACGCGGTGGGCGGCAGCTACCAGATCGCCCAATCGCTCTTCGCGCAGGCCGACGGCGGGGTTGCGGGGGCCGGGTTCGGGCAGGCGCTGATCGAGTCGCCCGGCGGGGCGCCGATCCTGCCAGCCGCGCAGACCGACCTCATCTACGCCCTGATCACGAACGAGCTCGGGCTGTTCGGAGCGTGTGGGGTGCTCGTCGTCTACCTGATGGTCACCGAGCGCGGGATGCGGATCGCGATGCTGGCGCAGGACTCGTTCAGCACGCTGCTCGCCGCCGGCCTCGCCGCGGTGTTCGCGCTGCAGGTCTTCGTGATCGTCGGCGGCGTGGTCAAGCTCATCCCGCTGACCGGCGTCACGCTGCCGTTCATCAGCTACGGCGGCTCGAGCATCGTCGCGAACTTCATCCTGGTGGCGCTGCTGCTGCTGATCTCCGATCGTGCGCGCAGAGAGGCGGTGGGCCGGTGAATGCCCCCATCCTGCGCGTCTTCGGCGTCGTGGTCCTCCTGTTCGCGCTGCTGGTCGTGTGGACGTCGCGGTGGACGGTGTTCGGCGCGGAGGAGCTGCGTGACAACGCGAAGAACCGCCGCGAGCTGCTCGACGCCCAGCGGGTCGATCGCGGGCCGATCCGCGACCGGGACGGGAACGTCCTGGCGCGGTCGATCAAGGTGGCCGGCGGGCGCGGGAACCAGGACACGTACACCCGGCGGTATCCGCCGGCCGCGCTGTTCCCGCACGCGGTCGGGTACTCGTACGTCGATCGCGGGCAGGCCGGGCTGGAGCGCTTCTACGACGACGCGCTGGTCGGCGACCACGGCGAGATCACGTCGCTGCTGGACCAGGTGCTCGCTCGTAAGCGCGAGGGCGACACGCTGCACACGACGCTCGATCCCGGCGCGCAGCGGGTCGCACTGCAGGCCCTCGGCGGGCGCAAGGGCGCGGTCGTCGTCATGGAGCCGGACACCGGCAAGGTGCTCGTGATGGCGAGCGTCCCCGGCTACGACCAGAACGCGATCCGCGACCGCAAGACGTTCGAGGCTCTGAACACCGACGACGCCAACGCGCCGCTGCTGAATCGCACGACGCAGGCGCTGTACCCACCGGGCTCGACATTCAAGGTCGTGACCGCCGCCGCGGCGATCGACAGCGGGAAGTTCACGCCGGACTCGACGATCGACGGCAACAGCGGCAAGGAGATCTCCGGGGTGCCGCTGGCGAACTCCGGCGGCAAGGATTTCGGGACGATCACGCTGACCACGGCGCTCACGAATTCGGTCAACACGGTGTGGGCGGACGTCGCCGAGCAGCTGGGGAAAGGCACGATGGCCGAGTACATGGAACGCTTCGGCTTCGGTGTCGACCCTCCCATTGATCTCCCTGCCGACGAGAAGGCGCCCAGCGGCGAGTACCGCAACCGCCGCCTGCTCTCTACGCGGTCCACGTTCGTGGACGTCGGGCGCATGGCAATCGGGCAGGACAAGCTGCTCGTGACGCCGCTGCAGATGGCCACGGTCGCCGCGACCGTCGCGAACGACGGCAAGCGCATGAAGCCCTGGCTGATGGACCGGATCACAGATCCCGACGGCCGGACCCGCGAAGATTCCGATCCGGAGCAGGAGGCGCGCGTCATGAGCGCGTCGGCCGCCAAGGAGCTGCAGCAGATGATGGGGAACGTCGTGCGTGAGGGAACGGGCACCGCCGCCGCGCTGGCGGGCATCGAAGTGGGGGGCAAGACGGGCACGGCGGAGATCGATCCGGACCGTGATCTGAACCAGCCGTGGTTCATCGGCTTCGCGCCGCTGGACAACCCGAAGTACGCGATCGCGGCGACCGTCGAGCGCTCGGTCGGCGGACAGGGTGGCACGGTCGCCGCGCCCGTCGCCCAGCAGGTTCTCCAGGAGCTCGTCAAGTGAGCACGATCGACGCCCCCGACGAAGGAACGGTCATCGACGGCCGCTACCAGGTGCTCAATCGCCTGGGCGCGGGCGGGATGGCCGAGGTCTACTGCGCCGAGGATCTCCAGCTCGGGCGCAAGGTCGCGCTGAAGCTCTTGTATCGGCGCTTCGCCGAGGACCAGGAGTTCGTCGAGCGGTTCCGCCGCGAGGCCTCGCACGCGGCCGGGCTGCAGCACCCGAACGTCGTTAGCGTCTACGACCGCGGCGAGTGGGACGGCACCTACTACATCGCGATGGAGTACCTCGAGGGACGCTCGCTCAAGGACATCGTCACGCAGCAGGGCGCGCTGTCGCTCGAAGAGGCCATCGACGTCACGATCCAGGTGCTGCGGGCCGCGAAGTTCGCGCACAAGCGCGGGATCGTGCACCGCGACCTCAAGCCGCACAACGTCATCATCGACGAGTCCGATCCCGCGCACCCGCGCGTGAAGGTCACCGACTTCGGCATCGCCCGCGCCGGCGCGTCGGACATGACGCAGACCGGCTCGATCATGGGCACGGCGCAGTACCTCTCACCCGAGCAGGCCCAGGGGCACCCGACCGGCCCGCAGAGCGATCTCTACTCGGTCGGCGTGATGCTCTACGAGCTGGTCACCGGCCGCGTGCCGTTCACTGGCGAGTCGGCGGTGACGATCGCGCTGAAGCAGGTCAGCGAAGAGGCGGTCCCGCCGGCGCAGCTCAACCCGGCCGTGACGCCGGAGCTCGAGGACGTGATCCTCCGCGCGCTGAGCAAGGACCCCGCGCACCGCCAGGCCGACGCCGAGAGCTTCATCGGTGAGCTCGAGCACGCGCGGGGCCTGTTGCCCGATCCGAACGCGATCCCGCCGCTCCCGCCCGAGCCGGTCGACGAGTGGCAACCCGGCGAGGAGCCGTGGGCGCCGCCGGAGGAGAAGAAGCCGTCGAGCGGCAGCCGGACGTGGCTGTGGGCGCTCGGGCTCGGCCTGCTCGTCGCGGTGGTCGCGGTCGCCGCGCTGCTGCTGACCGGCAAGGAGCAGGTCAGCGTGCCGAACGTCGTCGGCGCGTCGCTCGCGGCCGCGACCGACCGGCTGGAGGACGACGGCTTCGAGGTCGTCACCGTCCGGGAGAACTCCGAGAAGGAACGCAACGAGGTCATCGGCCAGGACCCATCGAACGGCGCCCGCGTCGACAAGGGCTCGCGGGTCCGCCTGACCGTCAGCGACGGCCCAGGCACCGCGACCGTGCCCGACACCGTCGGAGAGGGCCGCAACGCTGCGCTGCAGACGCTCGAGGACGCCGGCTTCAAGGTCGAAGAGGAGAAGCGCTCCAGCGAGGACATCAAGGAGAACCGCGTCATCGAGCAGCGCCCGGACGGCGGCGAGCAGGCCGCGACGGGCGCGACGGTGACCATCGTCGTCTCGACCGGCCAGCCGCGCGCTGACGTGCCGAACGTCGTGGGCCAGAGCGAGACGGCCGCGACGGCCGCGCTGCAGGACGCCGGCTTCACGGTGGCCCGTACGGAGGAGGAGACCGAGGACGCCGAGCCGGGCATCGTCTTGCGCCAGGATCCCGCGGGCGGCGCGCGCGCCAAGCGCGGCAGCCGCGTGGCGATCGTCGTGGCGAAGGAGCCGGCCGAGGTCGAGGTGCCCGACGTCACGGGCCGCTCGCAGGCCGCGGCCACGCAGACGCTGCGCAACGCAGGCTTCGACGTCAACGTCACGACGGCCGATGTCGATTCGCCCGACGCGGACGATCGCGTGCAGCGCCAGTCCCCGAGCAGCGGGAAGGCCAAGCGCGGGAGCACGGTGACGATCACGGTCGGCAAGTTCGACCCCGATCTCGACCCGGATCCCACGACGACCACGCCGCCGACGACCACGCCCACCACCACCACGCCGCAGGAAGGCACCGGATGAAGGTCGCGATCCTCGCCGGCGGCCGGTCGTCGGAGCACGACGTCTCACTGAAGAGTGCGGCCGCCGTCCGCGACGGCCTGCACCGCGGCAACCACGAGACGGTCTGGGTGCTGCTCGGCCGTGACGGGTCGTGGACGACCGAGGACGGCGAGCCGGTCGCGCTCACCCCCGGCGGCGGGCTGCTGGGCTGTGACGTCGCGTTCCCCGCGCTGCACGGGCCGTTCGGTGAGGACGGCACGGTGCAGGGGCTGCTCGAGCTGCTCGACGTGCCGTATGTCGGGTCGGGTGTGCTGGCGAGCGCCGCATGCATCGACAAGATCGTGTTCAAGGACCTCATGCGGGCCGCCGGCATCCCGCAGGTCGACTACGCGGGGGTCCACCACGCGCAGTGGCGGGACGACCGCGAGCAGGTACTGGCCGACCTGGAGCGGCTGGGCACGCCGGTGTTCGTCAAGCCCGCGCGGCTGGGCTCGTCGGTCGGGATCGTGAAGGTCAGCGAGCCGGCGGAGCTGGCCGGGGCGCTGGACGAGGCGTTCACCCATGACCCGCGGGTCGTCGTCGAGGCGATGGCGACCGGCCTGGAGATCGAGTGCTCGGTGCTCGGCACGCCCGAGGAGCCGGAGGTCTCGACCCCGGGTGAGATCGAGCTGCTCGGCGACGCCGACTGGTACGACTACGAGGCGAAGTACGCCGACGGCGGCATGAACCTCGTCGTCCCGGCGCGGATCACCGAGGAGCAGACGAAGAAGCTGCAGGAGCTCGCGAAGGAGGCGTTCACGCGAGCGAACTGCTTCGGCCTCGCGCGCGCGGACTTCTTCGTCGACGGCGACGAGATCCTCGTCAACGAGCTGAACACGATGCCCGGGTTCACCGCGACGTCGGTGTACGGCAAGCTCTGGATCGCCAGCGGCCTGGCGTACGCCGATCTCGTCGAGGACCTCTGCCGCCTGGCGATGGCGCGCGCCCAGGCCGCGAAGGCCTATCGGTTCTAGTCGGCCTGCTTGCGCAGGACGATCTCTGAGAGCTCGACCTTCTGCTCGCCCGGCGGCAGCTTGGTGATCCACACGAGGTAGTAGCGGAACGGGTTGCCCGCCGTGTCGAGATCGACGGTCTGCGTCCGCTTGGCGTCGGTGACCGAGCCGACCCGCTCCCAGCCGTTGGGCGGGACCGTGGTCGGCACCGGGCCGTTCTTCGCGACGTAGATCGACGCGTTCCACCCGGGCGTGGTCGTGCCGATCTCCATCTGGGTGGCGGCGACCTCCGGCTTGGCGTCGATGTAGAGGCCGACGCCCTCCTTCTGCAGATCGTCGGCGGCATAGGACTCGGTCGACCACGTGGTCGCGCGGTTGCCGTCGAGGACGAAGCTCGTCTCGTCCTCGTGCTCGCGGGTGTCGCCGGCCGGGTCGTAGTCGTGGGCGGCGCGCTGACTGAGCTGGACCTCCTCGATCGACGGCGGCGCCTGCACCTTGCCGCGCTTGGCTCCGGTGCCGCGCTCGGCGTTGTCGGCGGCGAAGACCACGAGGATCATCACGAGCGCGAGGCCGCCGACCGCGAGCGCGAGCAGGAGGCCGACGCCCCAGCGCGTGCGCCACGGCAGCCGCCGCTGGGCGCGCTTGGGCAGGGTCCGGATGATCGCGGTGGCCTCGCCGGTGACCTGGCCGGAGCGGGCGGTCTCGATCGCGAGGGCGTCCTCGAGGTCGGCGATGAACGCGCCGGCGCTTGGGTAGCGCTTGTCCAGGTCCTTCTCGGTTGCCCGGTCGAGGACCGCGGCGAGCGCGGCGGAGACCTCGGGCCGGCGCAGCTGCACGTCGGGGAGCTCCTCGCGCACGTGCTTCATCGCGACGGCCACCTGGTTCTCGCCCTTGAACGGGACGTCGCCGGTGAGCATCTCGAACAGCACGACCCCGAGCGAGTAGACGTCGCTCTGGCCGGTGACGGGCTGGCCGAGCGCCTGCTCGGGGGACACGTAGTCGGTGGTGCCCAGGACGCGGCCGTCGGCGGTGAGGCCCTCCTGGTCGAGGGTGCGGGCGATGCCGAAGTCCGCGACCTT
>JAEMSV010000048.1:18131-27986 GCA_016462625.1 Solirubrobacteraceae bacterium
GTAGACGGTCGACATCCCGCCGGTTCCCACCTCGGCATCGAGGCGGTACCGCTCGTTCAAAAGGGTCCCGACGGAGCTGCTCACTGCGCCTATTGTGCTGCCCTCGCGGCCGACGTTCATCCTTCCTACGTCAAGACGGTCGTGTTTCCTGCCGTTGCGGGGGTTCTCGGCGTGGGGGGTTATGCGGTGAACGGGCCAATTTGGCCCGTCTGTCGCATCACCCCCGCGGGTAGGGTGGCGCCGATGGCCGAGCCCGGCGAACGCGTGATCTGTCCGGATTGTCGCCGTGAGGTGCGGCTGGTCGTCGGGCGCTGCCCCGAGTGTGGCGCTGCCGTCACCGGGCCGCCGCCAGGCGCTCCGATCGGCGACCCCTCGCCGGGGTTCGTCGGAGAGATCTTCGGGAGCACGGCGGGATTGGTCGCCGTTCTCCTGCCGACGGCCGCCGTGATCGCGGTGCTGGTACTGATCGGCTGGGAGGCGGCGGTCGCGGTCCTCGTTGTCGCGGGGCTGGGGTATCTGGCGTTGGCGCGGCTCCCTTGACCGCACGCAGCGACGGGCACGTGAGGGACCGAGACGCGCTCACCGGACTCTTCGAGCGGTTCGCGGACTGAGAACGACGAAGGGCCGCCCCGAAGGACGGCCCCTGTCAGATACGTGGGAAGATCGCCGCCAGGCGATGCTTCCCGGCGATACGGCCGTCAGGCCCTTATCGCTAGCCCTGGAGCAGCGAGAGCACCGACTGGTTGCTCTGGTTGGCCTGCGCGAGCATCGCGGTGCCGGCCTGCTGGAGCACCTGGAACCGGGTCATGTCGACCATGCCCTCGGCCATGTCGAGGTCGCGGATTCGCGACTCCGCGCTGACCAGGTTCTCGTGGTACGCACCGAGGCTGTTCAGCAGGTGCTCGAACCGGTTCTGCACCGAGCCGAACGTCGCGCGCTGCGACGACACCGCGTTGATGGCGGCGTCGATCTCCGAGATGTCGCTCGCGCCACCGGCGGTGAGCGAGAACCACGACGTGCCGAGCGTGCCCGTCAGCGAGATCGTCGCCACCGAGATGCTCTCGCCGTCGTTGGCGCCGACCTGGAACGTCACCTGCGTGGCCTGATTCAGCAGGCACACGCCGTTGAAGTTCGTCTGATTGCCGATGCGCTCGATCTCGGATGCGAGCTGGTTGACCTCCGACTGAATTGCGGTCCGGTCATTCGTGCTCAGGCTGCCGTTCTTGTACTGCACTGCCAGTTCACGGACACGCTGAAGCATGCTGTGAACCTCGGCCATGGCACCCTCGGTGGTCTGGACCATCGAGATGCCGTCCTGCGCATTGCGCATGGACTGTTCGATTCCCCGGGTCTGTCCGCGCATACGCTCGGAAATCGCCAGGCCGGCGGCATCGTCTGCGCCGGAGTTGATGCGGAACCCCGATGAGAGGCGAGTCATCGCCTTCGTCAGGTTTGCGTTCGTGGCCTGCAGGCTGCGGTGCGCGCCCAGGGCCTCGATATTGTTTTGAATCCGTAGAGCCATCCGTTGCTTCCTCCTTGCCGTCCTTAGCGGCGGTTCGCTTTGCCCGCACCAACGGGCAGATCGTCAGGCAGCTGAGTGACGTCCGCAGACGCCGCAGCCGCGTTTTCTTCCTTCACTGCGGCCCAGATCTCCTCGCGGTAGACCGGGATTGACCGCGGCGCAGCGATGCCGATTCGCACGCTGTTGCCGCTGACCTCCATCACTTCGATGACGACATCGTCGCCGAGCATGATCTTCTCGCCGGGTCGTCGTGTGATGATGAGCATTAGGGCATTCCTCCTTGGAACCGGGGGCGGCGCCGCTAGGCAGCCTGCTCCTCCGAGCCGGGGTTCATGCCAGGCTGAAACAAGGGGCACCGGACAGGGGCATTGCTGGCCTGGTTGATGATCTGGAAGCCGCGACCTTCCGCGACCAGAATCGGGGCACGCAGGTTCGCGGTGAAGTCGTCGAGCGACTCCGCGGCGCGAACCGTGACGTAGACCTGCGTCTCCTCGGGGTCGGTGACCCCGAGACGGCTGGCCTCGTCATCGGACAGCTCGACCTCGTACTCGGGGAAGAACCGCCACGGCACCGTGACCGGAAGCGCCAGCGCCGGATCCTCCAGCGAGTGGAGCCACACAAAGGCGCTCTCGTCGCTGCGGGCGAGCAGGGCGTACCGGGTCCCGGGAAGGCCGATGAGGCCGTTGGGGAATTCGATCGCCGCCTCAGCGGGGATCTCGAGCTGACCGAATCGCGTGCTCTCCAGCACGAGTGCCTGCATGGGTCCTCCGTGGTCTTCGTATGCGGTCGTCATCACAAGAAGTCCATGAGGGACTGCTGGACGAGATTCGCGCCGGACCGGAGAGCAGCCTGGTAGATCGACTGCTGGCTCTGCATGGTGATGATGGTCGACGCCATATCAGTAGATTCGGCCTGATTCAGAAAGTCTGTAGTCGTGATGATCTGATCGGCCAGAACCCCGTCGGCGTGATCGAGGCGATTAATGCCCGTTCCGACCAGGGAACGGGCCGAAAGCACGTCCGTGAGGGCGCTTTCGAGGTTCCGCAAGTCGGCGCCTTGGAGCGCTGAAATGTCCGCCGGCGTGCCGCCCGTCAGGTGCGCGTGGATGTCGCGCAGCGTGTTCAGGAACTTGCCGTCGGTGCCGTCCCCGAGGACGCTGGCGCCGTCCACGTTGATCTGCATCGACACGCCCGGCCCGATCGTCCGGACGATGCCCGCGGTGTCGCCGTTGTACGTGTCGGCGCCGGCGGGGTCGTAGGGGGCGGCGTTCGTGATCTGGCCGCCGAAGATGTAGGAGTCGTTGAAGCGGGAGTTCCCGGCGAGCTTGACGGCCTCGATGATGTTGCCGATCTCCTCGGCCATCGCGTCGCGGTCGGTCTGCTGCAGCGCGCCGCCGCCGCCGCCGATCGCCAGCTCGCGAGCACGGTGGACCGCGTCGTTGATCGTGGTGAGCGCGCCGTCGGTCGTCTCCATCCAGCCCTTGGACTGCGCGATCGTCTCCTGCAGGTCGTCGGCCTGGGTGAGGTCCTGGCGCAGCCGGAGGGCGCGGTGGGTCGCGAGCGGGTCGATCGCCGCGTCGAGCAGCCGGCGGCCGCTGGAGATCTGGGCCGAGCTCGTGTTGTAGGCGTTCTCCGAACGGCGGAGGTCGGTCAGGAGCCGGGCCTGCGACATGCCTTCGGTGATGCGGGCGTTGCTGGCCATGGCTTACAGACCGACCCTTCCGGTCCGGTTGATGAGGACGTCGAGCATCTCGTCCATCGTCGACATGGTTCGGGCGGACGCCTGGTAGCCGCGCTGGAAGCGGATCATGTTGGCCATCTCCTCGTCGAGGGAGACGCCGGCGACGGAGAGCTTGCGGTTCTGGATGGTGCTGAGCAGGCTGTCCGACGAGCTCGCGCTGCTCTCGGCGACGCTGGTGTCGTGTCCGACCCGGGCGACGAGCGTCGCGTAGAGGTTGTCGGCCGTGCCGTTGGCAAGCGCGGAGATGGCCCGGGCGATGTCGTTCGCGCCCGTCGTCGTGCCGGTGCCCGAATCGATCGTGGCGGTGGTCGCGTTGACGCCGATCGTGGCGGCCGTCGTGCCGCTGAAGAAGTTGGGCGCGCCGTCGGCGGTGTGCGCCGCGTTCACGCCCGTGATGAGGCTCGAGGCGAACGCGTCGAGGTCGGCGCGGTACGAGGCGATCGTGGTCTGCGTGTTCAGCAGCGCCTCGAGCTTGCCGCCGGGCGCGGTCAGCGCCTGCGGCCAATCGACGGCCGCGTCGTCGACGAGCGGGTTCGCCGCGTCGCCGAACGTGACCTGGAGCGCGCCGTTGCCGAGGTCGGTCGTGGAGACGTTGCCGTACTCCGAGAGCCGGTCGAGGAGCAGGTCGCGGCGGTCGAGCAGATCGTTCGGGGACTGACCGATGCTCGTCGCGGCCTTGATCTGGGTGTTGAGCTTGGCGAGCTCGGTGGCGATCGGCCCGATCGGGTTCTGCGCGCCCGTCGTCAGCGCGGTGTACTCCGTGCCGGCGTAGTTCTGGGCGGTCGCGAGGCGCGAGTCGAGGTTGTTCAGGGCGTTGGCGAGCGTCGTGGCGTGGCCGATGACGGCGCTCTTGACCGACAGGTCGCTCGGTGAGTTCGACAGGTTCGTCCACGAGGTCCAGAACTTCTCGAGGAGGGCGTTCAGGCCCTCGTCGCCCGGCTCGTTGAACTCGTCGAGTGCGCGGCGGACGCCCTCGGCGTTCGTGGTGTCGTAGCCCGCGGTCGTGTTCTGCGCGCGGTACTGGATGTCGAGGAACGAGTCCCGCATGCGGCGGAACTGCTCGATCTCGACGCCCTGACCGAGGTACGCGCCGGCGCCGCTGGCGAGACCCGACTGGATCTTCAGCGCGCTGGAGGCCGAGTAGGCGACCTCCTGGCGGGAGTAGCCCTCGGTGCCGGCGTTTGCGACGTTGTTCGAGGTGACGTCCAGTGCGCGCTGCTGCGCGGTGATGCCGCGGAGCGCCGTCTGGAGACCGAAGAAGCTTGACACCTGCATACGACTAGGCCTCCAGATCCAGGACGCGGTGGGCGGCGCCGGCAGCGAACCGGCCGGCCGTCGGGTCGACGGCGTTCGCGGTGGCGCTCGGGCCGTAGGCGCCGGTGTCCTCCTCGCCGCCGAGGAGGCGGGTGAGGTGGTCCAGGAACGCGAGCTCCTGGCGCATCAGGGCGCGGTTGATCGTGTGCTTCTTCTGGATCTCGGCGAGCAGGCCGCGCAGCTGCGCGCTCCGCTCGCGGGCCGTCGTGGCCGTCACGGGATCGAGAAGGGTGCAGATGTGGTCGAGCGTGACTGCGTGGGCGGGCATGCCGAGCTGCTCCCCGGCGCGAGCGAGAACGACGTTGCGGCGCTGCTCGAGCTGGGCGCGGCGCTCCATCTCGGTCTGGATCTCGCCGATGGCGCCGATCACCTTCTCGACCTGGCGGTCGCGGATCGCGACGCCCTGGCGCAGAACGGTGTCGAGCAGGCGCTCGGCCGAGCGCACCTGGTCCTCAAGGTGGCTGAGGAGCTCCTGGCCCATGCCGAGGTGGACGGTCATCGTCGTGCTCATGACGTGACGCCCTCCTCAGGATGCTGCGCGGCGTCGATGCTCGCCGCGATGCCGATGCCGCCGGCGCTCGTGAGCGCATCGGCCATGATCGTCGGCAGCTGCTGGCGGTACGCCTTCGTGGTGGCGGTCTCGGACTCGTTCTCCGGGTTCTCGCTGGTCTTCGAGAGCTGCTTGGTGAGCTCGAGAAGCAGCGAGCGCTCGAACGACAGCGCGGCGCGGTACTCGTCCTGACGCTTGGGCGAGCCGTCCCGGACAGCAGCGGGGAGTGCAGCGCCCGGCGCGATGATGGGGAGGCTCGACGAGGTCACTAGCGCTTCACCTGGTTGCCGATCTCGGCGAGACGGTCCTGGGTCTGGATGGCCTTGCTCGCCATCTCGAACGCGCGCTGGGACTCGATCATCTCGGTCATCGAGTCGGACATGTCCGCGTTGGACCCCTCGAGCTTGCCGGCGACCACCTGGGTGGCGTTGCCGGCCGCACGGGCCGCGCCACTCGCGGCGGTGGTCACGAAGGTGTTGTCGCCCTGGGCGAAGAGGCCGGCCTCGGCGGGCACCGTCACGACGCCCAGCTTCCCGAGCGTGCGCTGGCCGACGGTCACGGTCCCATCGGCACCGATCTTCACGTCCGCGGGGTCGGTGCCGGCCGGGACCTGGATCGGCGGATCCATGAGCATGCCCTGGCCGGTGACCAGGCGGCCGGTCGCGTCGAGGTTGAGGTGTCCGTCGCGGGTGAGGACCTGCTGGCCCTGCGCGTTGCGGACGGAGAGGAAGCCCGGGCCCGTGATGGCGACGTCGAGCGGGTTCGTGCTGTCGAGGAGCGAGCCCTGGGCGCTGCCCCGGCCCATGAAGGTCGCGGCGGAGCCCGAGCCGTCACGGACGCCCGGGTTCGTGGCCAGGCCGGCCTCGGTGTACACGAGGTCACGGAACGCAACGCGTGTCCGCTTGTAGCCCGTCGTATTCACATTCGCGATGTCGTTGGACACCGCATCAATGCGGTCCTGCTGTGCCGCCATACCGGCGGCGGCCGCATACATACCTTCAAGCATCGTGCTCCCTATGGAGGGGGTGGAGCTACGGCTTCCGCTGTGCGGTCCAGTCGCGTGCTCCGAACGTCTTCCTTCTCCGCCGGAATGATCGGATGCGCTTGAAGGGGCTTGAGAAAGCGTCCAGGTTTCCCTGGACGCTCCGGTATGCGTGCGGGCCTACAGCGAGGCGCAGGCCTTCGGGATCTTCGCCCCGCGCAGCTCCTTCGGGCCCGCGTACGCGGCACCCGGCTTGAGGACCTGCTGGACCTTGCCGCCGAAGCGCAGGTCCTGTCGGCCGGCCTGGATCTGCAGCCGCACCGACGTGGTCTTCGCGACGTTGCCGATCTTCCAGGCGAAGCACGTCTTCGGCGCGTTGTGGCCGAGCTTCCGGCCGTCGCTGAGGATGGCGTACGAGCCGTACCGCTCGGTGCCCGTCGCGGCGCTGCCCCAGACGGCGAACACCGTCGTCCCGCGGCGCACCAGGCGGAGCGCCGGCACCCGGCTGGCGGGCCGGGGCGGCGCCTGGCGGTAGGTCGCGACCGTCGCGGTGGCCACCGGCGCACCCTCACCGTCGGTCACCGTAGCCTTCACCGTGCGCGTTCCGCCGAGGCTGAAGTTCGGCGTGTACCGCACGGTTGCGCAGCGGGTCTCGCTGCCACTGCGGCCCGGGAGCGTCTTGCCGTCCGTGCACTTCTTGCCGCGCAGGCCGGTGGCGACGTTCTGCTGCGCGCTCGTCCCGAGGACGTCGAGCGAGACCTTGTCGCCGGGGCGCAGGGCGTAACGCAGGTCGAGCTGCCAGCCCGTGTCGGTCTTCTTCGCCTTGCCGGTCACGACGGTCGGCTTCTTCTCATCGGCCTGGATCTCCACGCCGGTGACGGTCGAGCCGGGCAGGGCCTCGATCTTCCAGTCGCCGGCCGCGGCCTGCGGGGGAAGGAAGATCGACGTCTCCGGTGCCTCGGGGTTCTCGAGCATCATGTACGTCTTGTTGTCGGTCATCGCGTTGCCGGAGCCGGACTCGATGACCAGCCCGCTGGGACTCGTGATGCGCACCTTCGGCGGAGCGCCCGCGCCCTGGATGTGGGCGACGTACTGCTTGGGGTCCTCTGGAACCGGGAACGAGAAGCCCGCGCCGGCCTGTCTGGGCCGCGCGATCCGCACGCGGTTCTGGAAGCCGCAGCCCCGGCCGAAGTCGAAGCGCTTGCCGCTGCGCGGCTGCTGCCAGAAGAAGAAGGCGCTGAAGTCCCCGGCGAACGTCCCGGCGCAGCCGCCGACGCCGATGCTCGACACGGTGACGCCGGCTCGCGCGATGCACGGCTGGCCGAAGATCCCGAGCTCGATGCAGACCTCGACGCGCCCGTCCATGCTGAACAGGAACGGACTGGGCTGGATGAAGCCGCCAAGGCCGCCGTTGACGATGAGGAAGCCGCCGCCCAGGCGCATCTGGGCGTTGAGGTCGAAGTCGACGAAGCCCGTGTTGTCCACGCGGACACGCCCGTTGCCGACGGGGATGGTCGCGACGCGCACGAAGGCGGCGGCCTCGATGAAGAACCCGCGGCCCGGCTCGGCGTAGGTGACCGACGCGTCGCCGCGCACGAGACCACGGGCGAAGCTGAGCCCGCCGTCGCCGCGCAGCACGAGGCCGTTCTGGACGCACACGCCGAACCCGACGCGCTCCAGCGAGACGCCCGCGACCAGCGGGATCGCCGCGTCGTCGATGAAGCCGCCGGCGTAGGAGAAGCGCCCGCCGGCGATGCCCGCGTACGCACCGAGGCTGGGGCGCGAGGGCAGGGGCAGTCCTACGAGCACGGACGCGTCGAAGCGCTCGAGCTGGCGTGCGGGCGGATTGCAGCTGACCGCCGGCGCGCCGTTGAGGCTCGGCGGCTCACACGCGGAGAACGAGCGCGAGACGCCCGCGGACATGTACGAGATGCAGAACTGCTTCAGCGCGACTTTGCCGATCGCGACGTTCTCGATCTGGATGCGCCCGCCGTCCACGCTGACGCCGCGCCCGTCCTCGGTGCGGATCTCGGTCGCGCCGGTGACGGACCCACGGTCGCTGCCGGGGAACGGCTTGAAGATCGAAGGCAGCGTGACCTGCACCGGGAACGAGGTGGAGAATCGCCCGCCGCTGTTGCGGAACAGGACTTCGACCGACCCGCCGACCTGCAGGCCGCCGAGCGTGCCGGCGGGCAGGTTGAACCCGGCGAGCTTCCCGTTGGAGCCCGGCGCGGGGAGCTGGAAGCGGATCGGCCCGCGGAACAGGGTGATCGGACCGAGATCGACCGTGACCGAGCGGTCGATGCCGACCTGGCCACCGCGGGCGTCGCTCGTCGGTTCGACGAGGACGTAGCTCGTGCCACTCGGCGGCGCGGGGAAGGGGATGCCGTTCAGGGAGAAGCCGCCGCGGGTCTCGTAGAACGTCGCGCGGGGCTCGATGTCGAGTCCGGCCTGGCGCGTCGGATTCGTCCCGGCCTTGAACTGCTGCCAGCAGGACCCGGTGCTCCGGGCGCGCACGAGCGCGAAGGTCACGACGGCGGGGCAGGCGCTCTGGCGCGTGGGGCCGGCCGGCTCGGCGGGCTCCACGGGCACCGGGGGCGGCGCAGCGGCCGTCGGCTCGAGGGCGAAGGTGACCTTCTTGGACGCGCCGCTGGAGTCCGAGACGCGCACGGTGACGATGCGGTCGGTCGCGGTGGTCGCGGGGACGGTGAAGGTGAAACGGTGCGACCCCGTCGTGCCCTGCGTCTCGGGGCTCGTCTCGTCGAGGATCAGCCGCTGGACCGGGCTGTCGAGGCTGTCTGCGCCGCAGCAGCCGAGCTCGACGATGTACGGCGCCTGGTCGACCTGCACGTCGACGTTGATCGAGGCCTCCGTGCCTTCCACGAGCGGGCTCGGAGCGATCCCCCGGTTGAGGATCTCGATCTCGGCGGATGCCGAGGCCGGCGCCAGCAGTCCGAGGAGGACCACGACGAAGAGGACCGGCGAGAGGCAGCTCGCGCGCATGATGGGAACCTGCTGTCGGGGGATGCATCGACCGCAGGTCGCGGCCAACAATTCCGACCAACCTATTCCTGGTGTCAAGCACCTTCCGAGGAGCGGAAGGCGGCTCCGGCTAGCGCAGTGAGCCGACCTGGTTCGCGGCCTTGTCCAGCGTCGAGTCGATCGTCGTGATCGCCTTCTGCCCGGCCTCGAAGGCGCGCAGCGAGGCCATCATGTCGACCATCGTCCGGGCGGGGTCGACGCTGGAGGACTCCAGGGCACCCTGGCGCGGCGGATCCTCCGCCTGGCCGGTGGCGTTCCCGGTGAAGTAGCCGTTGCCCGCCTTGCGGGCGTCCGGGACGAGGGAGACGCCGACCGTGGCCGGATCGAGCGTCGCGCCGGCGGCCGGGACCTGCACGGGCTGGCCGTTGGGGCCGAGCACCGCGTTGCCGAGCTGGTCGGTGAGCGTGCCGTTCGCAGCGGCCTGGAACGAGCCGTTGCGGGTGTAGCGCAGGCCCTCCGGAGTCTGGATCGCGAAGAAGCCCTCACCGACGACCGCGAGGTCGAGCGGCTCGCTCGTCTCCCGGACCGGCTGGGAGGTGAAGTCGGTCTCCTGACGGTCGACGCGCACGCCGCGGCTGAGCTCACCCACGACCGACCCCGTGGGGTAGTCGGTCACGAGCAGCGATCCGAAGGAGTTGTGGGCCGAGCGGTCGGCCTTGTAGCCCGGCGTCGCCGCGTTGGCGAGGTCGTTGGCGATCTGATCCT
>JAEMSV010000320.1 GCA_016462625.1 Solirubrobacteraceae bacterium
CTGCCGCGTGCTCGACTACTCGAAGTACAAGTACGAGCAGGCGCAGAAGGCCAAGCAGGCCCGCAAGCATCAGACCAGCGTCAACGTCCGGGAGATCAAGTTCCGGCCGAAGATCGCCGAGCACGACTACGCGACCAAAAAGGGCCATGTCGAGCGCTTCCTGCGCCACAAGGACAAGGTCAAGGTCACGATCATGTTCCGCGGCCGCGAGGTCACGCACCCCGAGCGGGGATCCATGATCCTCGAGCGGCTCGCCGAGGACCTTGCCGACCTCTGCCAGGTCGATCAGCGGCCCCAGCAGGACGGCCGCAACATGACGATGCTGCTCTCGCCCTCGAAGGCCGTGCTCGCCGGCACGCTCGAGGAAGGCGAGGAGGGGCTCGTCGACGGTGACGCTCCGGTCGACGGGGATGCCCCGGTCGCCGAGGTCGAGGCCGTCGAGTCCGAGGCCCCCGAGGCCGTTGAGGAAGACGCGCCCGAGGCGGTCGAGGACGAGGAGCCCGAGGCCGTCGAAGAGGACGAGCCCGAGGCCGAGGACGAGCCCGAAGCCGACGCTCCGGAGACTGAAGCAACCGAGGAGTAAGCGGCTCGCCGGTCCTTGCGGCCGGCGATTGCCGAACGTCCTTCTCGACCTGCTTTACTGTTCCGTCCTAATGCCGAAGATGAAGTCTCACTCGGGCGCCAAGAAGCGCTTCAAGCTCACTGCCAAGGGCAAGGTCAAGGGCCGCCACGCCTTCACGAGTCACATTCTCGAGAAGAAGTCGCCCAAGCGGAAGCGCCGGCTCGGCAACGACGCCGTGCTGTCGGACCACGACGCCCCACGCGTGAAGAAGCTGCTGGGAGCAAAGAGCAAGTGACCCGCGTCAAGCGTTCCGTCCACGCGCGCAAGAAGCGCCGCAAGACCCTCGAGCGGGCCAAGGGCTTCCGCGGCCAGGCGAACTCGAATTACCGGCGGGCGAAGGAAGCGGTCATGAAGGCCGACTCCTACGCGTACCGGGATCGGCGCAACCGCAAGCGCGACTTCCGCCGCCTGTGGATCACCCGCATCAACGCCGCCGCGCGTCAGAACGGGATGACCTACGGCACGTTCATCCATGGTCTCCACCAGGCCGGCATCGAGCTGGACCGCAAGGTCCTCGCCGACATCGCCGTGCGTGATCCGGAGACCTTCCGCCGATTCGTCGAGGCTGCCCGCGAGGCGTCGACCGTCTAGTCACGGTCGACATCGCAGCCTCTCGGGCGTCGCTCCCTCACCGGGGACGGCGCCCTTTTTCGTTCTCAGGGACCCACCTTCATGCCCATCACCAGCCCCCACAACGCCAAGCTCAAGGAGATCCGCGCGCTGCATCGCCGGCGCGAGCGGGACGAGCGCGGGCGCTTCGTGGCCGAGGGCGAGGATCTCATCGATGCGGCGGAGGCCGCCGGCTGGCGGCCGATCCACAAGCTGGTCGCGGCGGGAAGCGGCTTGGTGGGCGAGGAGGTCGAGCCCGAGTTGCTGGGCGGCATCTCGACGCTGGGCTCGGGCAGTCGCGTCGTCGGCGTCTACGAGATGCGCTGGGCGCAGCCGGCCGGTCCGATGTGCGTCGCCCTCTGGGGCGTCGGTGACCCTGGCAACGTCGGAACGGTCATCCGCAGCGCCCTGGCGTTCGGGGTGAGCAGCGTCGTCCTGGGTCCCGATTGCGCGGACCCGTACTCGCCCAAGGCGGTGCGCGCGTCGATGGGCGCGATCTTCGCGGTGCCGGTCGCGCGCGTATCCGCGATCGACGAGCTGCCGGGCGAGATCGTCGGCCTGGCCGCGCGCTCGGGCGAGGTCCTGCGGGGTGGCACGGCCGATCCCGTCACGATCGTGGTCGGTGCCGAGCGCACCGGCCTCGGCTCCGAGGCCGAGGCCGCCTGCGACCGGCTCGCCCACATCCCCATCCGCTCCGAATCGCTCAACGCCGCGATGGCCGCGACCATCGCGCTCTACGAGGTCACCCG
>JAEMSV010000154.1:0-2174 GCA_016462625.1 Solirubrobacteraceae bacterium
CTCCCGCACCGACCGACCCCGGAACGGGCGGCGCAGCGCCGACCGGCGGGGCCACGCCCTCCCCGGGCTAGATCAGCGGCGGCCGCGGGCGTGACACGTGGCGGTTGCCTGCCACGCAGAATCGCCACGGCAGGTCCGCGGCCTTCGTGATCCCGATCCGCAGTCCGGCGGCGATCGGCGGCGACTCCCACCCCACCGGCGGGGCCCCCAGCCGGATCGGACCCGTCGCGACGTCGGTGCCGTTCAGATCGAGGTCGATCCCGAGCGCCTGACTGAGCTTGCCGGGGCCCGAGCAGAGGTCGAAGTCGGTGCGGGCCGCCGGGCCGCGGCGCAGGCGCATGGCTTCAAGCCCGGCCAGCGGCTCCAGCGCGCGGATGAGCACCGCCGCGCCGACGCCCTCCGGCTCCACCACGGCGTTCAGCAGCGCGTGGATGCCGTACGAGCGATAGAGGTACCACTCGCCGGGGGCGTGGAAGAGCACCTCCGTGCGCGCCGTGCGCCCGATGAACGCGTGGCACGCCGGTTCGGTGTCGTGGTAGGCCTCGGTCTCGACGATGATCCCCGCACAGCCGCCGAACTCGACGGTGTAGCCCAGCAGCGCCCGGGCCGCGTCGACGACCGGCAGGCGCAGCGCGGGCAGCAGCGTCACCGCAGGGCGTCGCGCGCGGCGTCGAGCTGCTGGCGCACGCGGGCGAGCGAGGTGCCGCCCTCGGAGACCTTGCTCTCCAGCCACGAAGACTGCTGCAGGACGTCGGCCACGCCATCGTCGAGGTGCTCGCTGTGCGCGAGCAGCTCCTCGGGCGTGAACGAGGAGAGCGCGCGGTCGTTGTCGACCGCGTCGCGCACGAGGCCGGCCACGATCCCGTGGCACTCGCGGAAGGGCACGCCGCGCTTGACGAGCAGGTCGGCGAGGTCCGTCGCAGCGATGAGCTCGTCGCCCGCGGCGTCCCGCATGCGGTCGCCGTGGAACGTGGCCGTGCCGATCATCCCCGTGGCGGCCTGGAGCGAGAGCTGCACCGTGTCGACTGCGTCGAAGACGTGCTCCTTGTCCTCCTGCAGATCCTTGTTGTACGTCAGCGGGAGGGCGTGCATGACGCCGTGGAGCGCCGTGTAGTGCGCCACGACACGGGGAGCCTTCGCACGCAGCAGCTCGGCGGCGTCGGGATTCTTCTTCTGCGGCATGATCGACGAGCCGCTGGACCACGCGTCGCTCATCGTCACGAAGCCGAACTCCTCGCTCGACCAGATCACCAGCTCGGAGCCCAGGCGCGAGAGGTGCGTGGCGCAGACGCTGAGCGCGTGCAGGAGGTCGTAGGCGAAGTCGCGGTTGGAGACCGCGTCGATCGAGTTCGGCGAGACCGCCTCGAAGCCGAGCTCCTTGGCGATCAGGGCGCGGTCGGTGTCGAAGTTCACGCCCGCCAGTGCGCCGGCGCCGAGCGGCATGACGGCCGCCTCGTCGGAGGCGAAGCGCAGCCGCTGGCGGTCGCGCAGCAGCATCCACACGTAGGCGAGCAGGTGATGCGAGAGGTACACCGGCTGCGCGCGCTGCAGGTGGGTGTAGCCGGGCATCGGCCAGTCGAGGTGGCGCTCGGCGACATCCACGAGGGTCTCAGCCAGCTCCTGGACCAACTCGCCCGTGGCGTGGGCCTGCTCGCGGACGAACAGCGCCAGATCGGTGACGACCTGGTCGTTGCGCGAGCGGGCGGTGTGCAGCTTGCCGCCGACCCGGCCGACCAACTCGGTCAGCCGGCGCTCGACCGCCATGTGGATGTCCTCGTCGCCTCCGTCGAACGGGAAGGTCCCGCCCTCGAGCTCCTTGGCGACGTCGTCGAGGCCCGCGAGGATCTGGTCGCGCTCGGCGGCGTCGATGATCCCCTGCGCCGCCAGCATGGTGGCGTGCGCGCGCGACTGCGCGATGTCGTGCGGCCACAGGCGGCGGTCGTAGCCCAGCGACGTGTTGAGCTGCTGGAAGATGGGGTCCTGCGGCAGGGAGAAGCGCGACATGGTCGTCATCCTTCCAGGACGGCGCGCAGAGCCTCTGCCACCCTGACGACCTGCCCCTCGGTCATGCGCGGGAAGAAGGGCAGCGCGACCGAACGCGCCGCGATGTCCTCGCAGACCGGGAACTCGCCCTCGCGGTGGCCGAAGCGCTCGCGGTAGAAGCTCATGAGATG
>JAEMSV010000154.1:2274-7264 GCA_016462625.1 Solirubrobacteraceae bacterium
TCGACGAGCGGCAGGCCGTGGCGGCGCAGCCCCGCGAGATCGGCGGGCCAGCCGAAGATGTGGACCGGGAGGATCGCCGTGGTGCGCTCGGTGACGGCGGCGGCCGCGGCGTCGGGATCGAGGGTCAGCGTGACCGGGTCGATGTCGGCGAAGACCGGGCGCGCGCGTTCGAACAGCGCCACGTTGGCGCTCGCGACGAACGAGAACGGGGACGTCACGACCTCGTCGCCGTCGGTGACGCCCACCGCGCGGAGCGCGAGATGGAGACCGGCGGTCCCGCTGCTGACGGCGCTGCCGTGCGGCGCGCCGACCCGCGCGGCGAACTTCTGCTCGAACTCGGGGACGCGCGGCCCTAGCGAAAGCCAGCCCGAGCGCAGGACCTCGAGGACGCCCGCCTCCTCCTCGGCGCCGAGGACCGGCTGGGCGACCGGGATGACGTCTTCGGACACGCTCACGGAGCCGGACGCACCGCGGCGGCTTCGGCCGGGCTCAGGGCGCGGCCGGGCTGCATCGGGTGCTCGAGCGAGTCGACCAGGGCCTGCCACGACGCCTCGATGAGGTTCGTCGACACGCCGATGGAGCCCCACGTCTCGACGCCGTCCGAGGCGTCCACGAGCACTCTGATACGGGCGTCCGAGCCCTTGGTCTCGTCCAGGATGCGGACCTTGAAGTTCACGAGCTCGATGTCCGCCAGGTGCGGGTGGCGGGCGGTGATCGCGCCGCGCAGCGCCGCATCGAGCGCGTGCACCGGGCCGTTGCCCTCGGCGGTGTGGACGTAGCGCTCGCCGTCGGCCCACAGCTTGATCGTCGCCTCCGTGGCGACCTTGCCGCCGCGCTGCTTCTCGATAATCACGCGCCAGCTCTCCAGGGTGAAGAGCGGCTCGTACTCACCGGACTCCCGGCGCATGAGCAGCTCGAACGAGGCGTTGGCCGCCTCGAACTGATGCCCCTCGTGCTCGAGCTCCTTGACCTGCTCGATGACCCGCGCCGCCGCGGCGTCGTCGAGGGCGAGGCCCGCCTGCTCGGCCTTCTCGATCACGGTCGCCTTGCCCGCCAGCTCGGAGACGAGCAGCTCGCGCTGGTTACCGAGGAGCTCGGGATCGACGTGCTCGAAGGTCGAGGCGTCGGCGCGGACGCCCGCGACGTGCAGCCCGCCCTTGTGCGCGAAGGCGTTGCGGCCCACGAACGGCTGGTTCGGATCCGGGAGCTTGTTCAGCAGCTCGTCGACGAAGTGGGCGGTCTCGGTGAGCTTCTCGAGGTGCCCCGAGGGGAGCGCTTCGTAGCCCATCTTCAGCTCGAGGTTGCCGATGATCGAGGTGAGGTTCGCGTTGCCGGTCCGCTCGCCGATGCCGTTCATCGTGCCCTGGACCTGCCGGGCGCCCGCGTCGACCGCGGCGAGCGAGTTCGCGACGCCGCATTCGCAGTCGTTGTGCGCATGGATCGCGACACGTACCGTCGCCCCCAGCTCGCCGACGACGCGTGCGGTGGCAGCCGCGATCTGATGCGGCAGCGACGACCCATTCGTGTCACAGAGCGACAGCGTCTCGGCCCCCGCTTCGGCGGCAGCCCGAAGGCAGCGCAGCGCGTAGGCCTCGTCGTCGCGCCACGCGTCGAAGAAGTGCTCGGCGTCGTAGATGACGCGCTTGCCGTGCTCGCGCAGGAACGCCACGGACTCGGCGATCATCGCGAGGTTCTCCTCGCGGTCGACGCGCACGACCTTCTCGAGGTGCAGGCCCCACGTCTTGCCGACGATCGTCGAGATCGGGGCGAACGAGTCGACCAGCACGCGCAGCGCCACGTCGTCGGCCGCCGCGACGCCCTTGCGGCGCGTCATGCCGAACGCGGCGATCTCCGTGTTGACGAACGTCTCGTGCGCGAGGAGGGCGAACAGCTCCTCCTCCTTCGGGTTCGACGCCGGGAAGCCGGCCTCGACGATCTGCACCCCGAGCTCGTCGAGCTTGTGGACGACGCGCACCTTCTCCGCCGCGGTCAGCGACATCCCCTCGCCCTGCATGCCATCGCGCAGGGTGGCGTCGTAGAGCTGGATCCGACCTGCGGCCGGCATCAGACCTACGCGACCTCGGCCGTGACCGGGACCGGATCGAGCCAGTCGCGGTACTTGGGATCGCGCCCGTACAGGGCGTCCTCGAAGACCTTCTGGACGGCCTGCGTGACCTCACCCGGACGGCCGGTGCCGACGGCGTGGTCGTCGATCTCGCGGACCGGGACGAGCTCTGCCGCCGTGCCGGTGAGGAAGACTTCGTCGGCAAGGTAAAGCTCGGCGCGCGAGATATCGCGCTCGATGACCTCGAAGCCGAGGTCGCGCGCGATCGTGATCGACGAGTCGCGGCTGATGCCGTTGAGGATCGAGGCGGTCAGCGGCGGCGTCGAGATCTTGCCGTCGCGCACCACGAAGATGTTCTCGCCCGAGCCCTCGCAGACGTTGCCGTGCTCGTCGAGGAGGATCGCCTCCTCGTAGCCGGCCTTCTGGACCTCGATCTTCGCCAGGACGCTGTTGAGGTACTGGCCGCCGGCCTTCGCCTGCGGGATCAGCGACTGCGGGCTGATGCGCCGCCAGGAGCTGACCTTCGCGCGGATGCCGTCGCGCTTGCCCTCCTCGCCGAGATAGGCGCCCCACTCCCACACGGCGATCGTGACGTCGACCGGCGCGTCGAGGGGGAACAGGCCCATCTGCCCGTAACCGCGGAAGACGAGCGGGCGGATGTAGCAGGACCGCAGGTTGTTCCTCGCGATGACCTGATGCGTCGCCTCGCGGATCTGCTCGCGCGTGAACGGCACGGGCATGTAGAACAGCTCCGACGACTTGAAGAGCCGGTCGACGTGCTCCTTGTGCCGGAACACCGCCGGGCCGATCTCCGTGTCGTAGCAGCGGACGCCCTCGAAGACGGACGTGCCGTAGTGCAGCCCGTGCGTGAGTACGTGCACCTTCGCGTCCTCCCACGGGATGAGCTGGCCGTTCATCCAGATGAGGTCCGCTTGCTGCACGTGGTGCTCCTAGGCGTCGAGGTGGGAGAGGACGGCCTGGGTGGCTTCGGCCGTGCCGGCGCTGCCTCCCAGATCGCGCGTGCGCAGCCCCTCGGCCAGCGCAGCGTCGACCGCCGATTCTAGGGCCGCGGCCTCGGCTTCGCGACCGAGTCCATGCCGCAGCAGCATGGCCGCGGAGAGGAACATCGCCAACGGGTTGGCGACGCCCTGCCCTGCGATGTCCGGCGCCGAGCCGTGGACGGGCTCGAACAGCCCCGGATCGCCGGGGGCGCCGAGCGAGGCGCTCGGCAGCATGCCGATCGAGCCCGTGAGCATCGCGGCCTCGTCGCTGAGGATGTCGCCGAACAGGTTCTCGGTGACGATGACGTCGAAGCTCGACGGGCGCACGATGAGCTGCATCGCGCAGTTGTCGACGAGGACGTCCTCGAGCTCGACGTCGCTGTAGTCGGCGGCGTGGACCTCGTGGACGACCTGGCGCCACTGGCGCGAGGTCTCCAGGACGTTGGCCTTGTCGACCGACGTCACGCGGTTCGAGCGGCCGCGGGCCGCCTCGAAGGCCGTGCGCGCGATGCGCTCGACCTCCGCGGTCGTGTAGTGGCAGAGGTCCGAGGCGTCGGTCGCCGTGCGGGTCTTCTCGCCGAAGTAGATGCCGCCGGTGAGCTCGCGGACGACCAGCAGGTCCGTCCCGTCGATGATCTCGCGCTTCAGGGCGCTCGCGTCATACAGCGCCGGCAGCGGGCGGACCGGGCGCAGGTTCGCGTAGAGGCCGAGGGCCTTGCGCAGGCCGAGCAGGCCCTGCTCGGGGCGCGGCGCGTTCGGGTCGGTCGTATCCCACTTGGGACCGCCCACCGCGGCGAGCAGCACGGCGTCGGCGCCCTTGCAGGCGGCTTCGACCTCGTCAGTGAGTGCGATCCCGTGGGCGTCGATCGAGGCGCCACCGAACGGCTGCTCCTCGAACGTGACCTCGCCGATAAGGCGCTCGATGATGTCGACGGTCGGCGCGAGGATCTCGGGGCCGATCCCGTCGCCGGGGAGGGTGACGATCTTGGGAGCCATGGCGGCGGAGAACCCTAGCGCCGCGAGCCGGGAATGCCGATGCCCTTGGCGATTACCGCGTCAAAGAGCTTCGTCGGCGTCGCCGCGTATGCCGCGAGCTGCGCCTTCGAGGCCGCATCCACCACGTATCGCGCCTTCGGCTTGGGCGAGACGACCGCGCGCTCGATGACGCCCGCGACGGTGTCGACCGGCGCGGCGCGCTTCTGCATGAACGAGACGGTCTTGCGCATGCCGGCGATGTGTCCGTCGTAGAGGCGCTTGTGCTCCTCACTGAGCGCGGCGACGGTCTCCTCGAGCTGGGTGTCCGCGCCCCGCCAGATGTCCGTGTCGATCGCCCCCGGCTCGACGAGGACGACCGGGATCCCCCACGGCCGCAGCTCGACGCGCATCGCGTCGGCGAGGGCCTCCAGGGCGAACTTCGAGGCGTTGTACGCACCCATCATCGGCGTCGAGATGCGCCCGCTGACCGACGACACGAACACGATGCGGCCCTTCGACGCGCGGATGCGGGGAAGGACCGCCTGGGTGACCGCGACCTGGCCGACGACGTTGACCTCCATCTGGCGCCGCAGCTCGTCCAGGGTGAGGCCCTCGACCGGTCCGGGGACGGCGATGCCCGCGTTGTTCACGACGGCGTCGAGCCGGTCCGGCAGCGCGTCGGCCAGCGCGGCGACCTGCGCGGCGTCCGTGACGTCCACGATCACCGGCGTCGTGCCGGCCGGAGCATCCTCCGGCTTGCGCACTCCGGCGTGGACCTCCCAGCCGAGGCGGTGCAGGCGCTCCGCGGCCGCGCGGCCGATGCCGCGCGACGCGCCGGTGATGAAGACGGTCGGCATCAGAGCGCCGTCGTGACGGGGCCGGAGCGCTCGAGATCGGACTCGTACGCGCGGATCGCCTCGTCCTTCTGCAGCGTCATCGCGATGTCGTC
>JAEMSV010000155.1 GCA_016462625.1 Solirubrobacteraceae bacterium
GTGGCAATCAGCTTCGTGGACCGGGAAGGTGGAGTTCCTCCCGCTCAATCTTCCCGGTCTGCGATTCAGCTCTTTTCTCTCAGGACTCCTGGCAATGGCCTTTCGCGGAAACTACGAACACACCCTTGACGCGAAGAATCGTCTGACGATTCCGTCAAAGCTGCGCGATCAGCTCGGTGGCGAGGTCGTCATCGGGCAGTCGCTCGAGAACTGCGCCGCGATCTGGACCCCTGATGGCTTCGACGCCTACACCGCTGCGTTTCTGCGCGACCTGCACCCATTGAGCGACGAGGCACGCGACCTGACCGCGTATTTCAGCGGCAACTCTTTTGACAGCGAGCTCGACAAGGCCGGCCGCGCGATGATCCCGGGCAACCTGCTCCGGCATGCGGCGATCGAGAAGGACGTGGTCGTCGTCGGCGCCCATGATCACCTCCAGCTCTGGAGTCCTGAGAACTGGGCCGAGCGCAGCGCCGGTGTGGCGGCCAATCTCAAGACAACGGTGGCGAAAATTGTCAGCGCTGGTTGAAATGACGAGCGAACACGTACCCGTGCTCGCAGCAGAGGTGATTGACCTCACTGCCGCAAAGAACGGCGAGACCGTCGTTGACTGCACCTTCGGAGGTGGCGGTCACGCACGTATGCTGGCCGAGCGGGTCAGTCCCGACGGCCTCGTGATCGGAATCGATCGCGACCCGGCTGCGCACTCGCGCTTCGAGGACTTCGCCGCCGCGGCCGACTGCGACACACGCTTCATCCACGACGACTTCGAGAACGCCCTGGCCGAGCTCGCCGACGAAAACCTCGGCGCTGACGTGATCCTGCTCGACCTCGGGGTCTCGTCGTTTCAGATCGACTCGCTGGACCGTGGCTTCTCGTATGTCTACGACGCGCCGCTCGACATGCGCATGGATCCCGAACAGGACTTCAACGCGACCGACCTGATCAATGGATGGGATGAGCGTCGCTTGTCGAACATATTCGACAGGTATGGGGAGGAGCGGTACTCAAGGCAGATCGCGCGAGCGATTGTCAGGCGCAGGGAAGAGCACCCGATCGAGACGACCGAGCAGCTGGTCGAGACGATCGTCAACGCGATTCCCACGCCTGCACGGTTCGGCGCCGGGCACCCCGCCAAACGCGTGTTCCAAGCGGTACGCATCGCCGTCAACGACGAACTGGGTCAGCTCGAGCGCGCACTGCCGCTCGCATGGGACGCCCTCGCAGTCGGGGGCCGCATGGCGGTGATCTCCTTTCATTCGCTCGAGGACCGAACGACCAAGCGCTTCTTCTCGGATCTTGCGACCGGTTGTATCTGTCCGCCCGAGTTCCCGATCTGCACCTGCGGGCGCGAACCGCAGGCGGAAGTCGTGAGCCGCCGCGCGATCTCGCCCAGCGAGGGCGAAGTTGCCGACAATCCGCGTTCGCGCTCCAGCAAGCTGCGCGTTGCGCGCAAGATCGCCGATGATCGCGCGCCGGACGCGCTGACCGGGGAAGGCAGCCGATGAAGCGCCCGGCGACCAACCACGCGCGCCGCAAGGCGGCATCGAGCAGGAAAGCTCCTGAGATCAAGGTCACGCGCAATTCGGCGCGTCCGCAGATCAAGGCGTCACGCGGCCCGGGCGGACCGGTGAAGCGTCGCAAGGTCGCGCAGCCCGCCGGGCGTCGCAGCGAGGACAGCCGCGTCGCCGAGACCCGTCGCCAGTCGCTCAGCAGTATCGGAGCCGCGCCGCGCGCCAAGCGTCCGCCAGCGCCCAAGCGCCCGCCCGCCGCAAAGCGTCCGCAGCGCACTCCGCAGCCCACTTCATCGAGCAGGCGTTCCGCTGGCGGGGGCGGTGGCGGATCGGTCCGTGCCGTCGCTGTCGGGGCCGGTGGGTCAGCCGCCGCACGTGTTGTCGCCGAGGTCGCGCGTCCGGTCGGTGCGGTCACCCGCCCGATGCTGCGCGTCGTCTCCGGTGGCCTTGAGGCGCTGCCGCAGGCCGCTGGCCGCGCGACGCCGGTCGCACGCGGCCGCCTGCTGATCCTGCTGGCGGGCGTGCTCGCCGCCGGACTGATCTACATCAACGTCGGAAAGCTCGAGTACGGCGACGGCTACGGCAAGTACTCCGCACGCTCGCAGCAGCTGCAGCGCGAGAACACCGCGCTGCGCTCGCGCATCGCCAACCTCAACGCCGCCGAGCGCATCCAGGAATATGCCAAGCGGCAGGGCATGACCGTGCCCAAGCCCGAGCAGTACAAGTACCTGCGCTCCAGGCGCGGCGACGCCTTGAAGGCAAGCCGTGGACTCACGGCACCTTTGTCTGCGGCGAGACCGGGGGATTCGGCGCCCAGCGTCGAAACAGGATCAAGTGGCGCCGTCACTTCAACACCAGTGGAACCCGTGGAGCCCGCAGCCACACCCGAACCCGGCCTGTAAATGCAGCTGATTGAGCGCCGCATCGGGCTGCTTTCGGCGATCTTCCTGCTCTTCTTCGTGCTGGCGATCGGCCGTGCCTCGAAGCTGATGGTCATCGACCACGCCTCCTTCAAGGCCCAGGCCAACGGTCAGCAGGTCGGCGACATCACGGTCCCGGCGCCCCGCGGCGCCATCCTCGACCGCCACGGCGACGAACTCGCCGTCTCAACCGACGCCGCAGACGTCTCGGCCACGCCGTACATCGTCAAGGACGTGCCGAAGGCGAGCGCGCAGCTCGCGCCGCTGCTCGGTCAGACGCCGGAACAGATCAGTTCCAAGCTGGCCGATCGCAAGAGCGGGTTCGTCTACCTCGCGCGCAGCGTGCCGGGCTCGGTCGTCGCGAAGATCGCGAAGCTCGAGATCGCCGGCATCGACACAACGCCCACGACCAAGCGCGCATATCCGGGCAAGACGATGGCTTCGCAGGTGCTGGGCTTCGTCGGCACCGAAGGCAAGGGACTCTCCGGACTCGAGTACCGCTGGGAGAAGCAGCTGCACGGCAGCGACGGCGAGCGCCGCGTGGTCAAGGACGGTCAGGGCGACGCGATCTCAACGGTCGACGTCGCGAAGGTTCAGCCGGGAGAGAACCTCCAGCTGACGCTCGACAGCCAGCTCCAGTTGCAGACCGAGGCCGTGATGAGGCAGGTTGCCGCGAACTACTCGCCGCAGGGCGCGTCGGCGATCGTGATGGACCCGCGTGACGGCAGCATCCTTGCGATGGCCAACTACCCGACGCTCGACGCCAACGACCCCGGCGCGGCCGAACCCGAGGCACTGCAGAACCGCGCGGTCGGCTTCAACTACGAACCGGGATCGACCTTCAAGGCGGTGACCGTCGCCGGAGCGCTCTCGGAGAGGACGGTCACGCCGAGCACGGTCTTCGATCTGCCCGTGAACCTCCAAGTCGAGGACCGCACGATCAAGGACGCCGAAGAGCGCGGCCCGCTGGCGTTGCCGGTCTCGCAGATCATCGCCCAGTCGTCGAACGTCGGAACGGTGAAGATCTCGCAGACGATGACGGACAAGGTGTTCGATTCGTGGGTGCACAAGTTCGGCTTCGGAGCGCCGACCGGGGTGGACCTGGCTGGCGAAGAGCGCGGGCTCGTGCTCGGGCACAAGGAGTATTCGGGCGTCTCGAAGGCGAACTTCGCGATCGGGCAGGGGCTTGACGTGACGCCGATCCAGATGGCGACCGCGTACTCGGCGATCGCCAACGGCGGCATCCTGCGCCCACCGCACATCGTCGAGTCCGTCGGCGGCAAGCAGACCGATCGCGAGCCCGGCAAGCGCGTGATCTCTCCGCGCGTCGCGGCGCAGCTGCGCACGATGCTTGAGGGCGTGCTCGGACCGGGCGGCACGGCATCTGAGGCCGCGATCCCGGGCTACAAGCTGGCCGGAAAGACCGGAACGGCAGAAGTTTTCGACACGGTGGCCGGCGAGTACTCGAAGTCCAAGTACGTCGCTTCCTTCATCGGCTTTGCGCCGGCAAAGAACCCGCAGCTGCTTGTCTCCGTGGTCGTGAACCAGCCCCAGGGCGAGATCTACGGTGGAAAAGTCGCCGCACCGGCTTTCCAGGAGATCCTCAACTTCGCCCTCCCGTACCTGAAGATCCCGCCAGACTGATCCCCGAGACGGTTCTGAGCCAAAAAATGCCCCAACGTACGACGTGCGCGGGGTCGGCACGTCGTACGTTGGGGCGATAAAGGTCTAGGAAACGCCGAGTTCGCTCATCCCGCGTGCGAGGCGTTCGCCGCTGACGGGCGACCCGTGGCCGAATGCGACGAGCGCCGGCTCGAGCTTGAGCAAGGCCTTCGCACTCTCTTTCACCTGCGCCGGATCGATTGAAAACCCATCAAACGGCAGCGCGATCTTGGGTCCGAACGTCAGATAGGACATGTTCCGAAACGCGTCTCCAGCGATCAGAACCCGATCACTCTCACGCCAGTAGGAAACATGATCCGGAGAATGCCCCGGCGAAGCCACAACGGCAAATCCACCGACTTCATCGCCGGCCTGAAGCCTCCGGGAGACCGGATACCCCGGCCCCGCCGCCACGGCCCGCATGAACCGAGCCGGAACACTCGAAGCCGCCCCGGGAATTTTCCCGGCCTCCATCTCATCCGCCTCACCGGCTGGCGCCCAGAGCGGAATCCCGTACTCGGAGCAAACCGCAGCACTCGCCCCTTGATGATCGGGATGCACGTGCGTCAAGGCATGAGCAGAAAGCTCCTGATCGCCAATCATCCGCTTGATCTTCTTCGCGTCATGTCGCGTCCCGGCGTCGATCAGCACGTCGCCGATCACATACGCGTTGATCGTGTCGCGGGGCGACAGGGGGAGCAACTGCACGTCCGGCGCGATCTCCCGTGGTTGCATTTTGAAAGCGGCCATCGCGCCACTCTACAGGAGCGCCAGATGGAGCCGACACCCTCAGGGTTATGCTGAATCGCGATGGATCTCGGTGAGCTGACCGGCGACGCAACACTGGCAGGGACGGAGATTTCCGACCTTGTCTACTCCTCCCGCGACGCGTCGCCCGGCAGTCTGTTCTTCTGCGTTCGCGGCTTCACCGCGGACGGGCACGAGTTCGCGGCCGACGCGGTCAGCCGCGGGGCGGCGGCGCTGGTCTGTGAGCGGCCCCTCGGTCTGGGCGTGCCCGAGTTCATCGTCGACGACGCGCGTGCGGCGATGCCCGCGCTGGCGCGGCGGTTCTTCCGCGACCCCAGTCGCGACGTGGAGGTGATCGGAATCACCGGCACCAACGGGAAGACCACGACTGCATATCTCGTGCGCCAGATCCTCGAAGCGACCGGGCGGCCCTGCGGGTTGCTGGGAACGGTGGCCTGGATCGTCGGCGGTGTCGAGACCGCGGCCGTGCGCACGACTCCGGAGGCGATCGATCTCGTCCGCGCGCTGCGTACGATGGCCGACGCCGGCGAGCGGGCCTGCGCGATTGAGATCTCGTCACACGCCCTCGAGCTCGGCCGCGCAGACGAGGTTGCCTTCGCGGCGGCCGTGTTCACGAACCTCACACAGGACCACCTCGACTTCCACGCAACGATGGAGGACTACTTCGCGGCCAAGCGCCTGCTCTTCGAATCGGAGCCCGGCGTGGCGATCGTCAACATCGACGATGCGTACGGCAGGCGCCTCGCGGCTGATTTTGACTCCGTCAGTTACTCGGCGGAGGGTGCGATCGACGCGGACTACCGCGCATCGGATGTCGAGTTCGACGCCACCGGGTCGCGTTTCACCTGCACGCACGCGGGCGGCGAGATCCGCGCCTCGGTGCGGCTCCCCGGTCTCTTCAACGTCGCCAACGCCCTGGCCGCGCTCGCCACGGTCATCGAGCTGGGCATCTCCCCGGTCAAGGCGGTCGAGGCTCTGGCACAGGCGACCGGCGCCCCGGGCCGCTTCGAGCCGGTCGCGGGCGACCACGATTTCGGCGTCTTCGTTGACTACGCCCACACGCCGGACTCGATCGAGAACGTCCTGCGCGCCGCGCAGCACCTGCCGCACAACCGCGTCATCTCGGTGGTCGGCGCCGGGGGCGATCGCGATCGCACGAAGCGGCCGCTGATGGGCGCTGCCGCGGCGGCGGCGTCCGACGTGGTCTACGTGACCTCGGACAATCCGCGATCGGAGGAGCCGTCATCGATCATCGAGGAAGTGCTCGCGGGCGCGCGCCCGGCGGCCGAGGCCTCCGGCGCCCGTGTCGAGGACGAGGTCGACCGTCGCGCCGCAATCGAGCGCGCCGTCGCCGAGGCCGAGGCCGGCGACATCGTTTTCGTCTTCGGCAAGGGCCACGAACAGGGCCAGGAGTTCGCCGACGGCCGCAAGATCCCATTTGATGACGCAACCGTCGTGCGCGAGTCGTTGGCTCAGCAGGCATGATTGAACTGACCGCCAGTCAGATCGCCGATGCGCTCGGCGCGGCCGACCCCGGAGGGGGCGACGACCACCCGATCCGAGTCGTGATCGATTCTCGCGAGGCCGGGCCGGGCGACCTCTTCATCGGCATTCGGGGCGAGCGCGTGGACGGCGGCACCTACGCGCAGGCGGTGATCGATCAGGGCGCCTGGGGGGTGGTGGTCACGGCCGAACACGCCGCCGCGGCCGGCGCGAACGTGTTTGTCGTGGACGATCCCACGGCCGCGCTCGGGACACTCGCCAATCGCTGGAGGCACGTCCTCGGCGCGAAGGTGATCGGCGTGACGGGTTCGACCGGCAAGACTTCGACCAAGGACATCCTCACCGCGCTGCTCGGCAAATCGATGAATGTCGTGGCGACGCCGGCCAACCGCAACACCGAGATCGGCTTGCCGCTGACGGTACTTTCCGCGCCGATGGGCACCGACGCGCTTGTGCTCGAGATGGCGATGCGCGGCCCCGATCAGATCGATGAGCTCGCCCGGATCGCGGAGCCGGATGTCGGCTGCATCGTCAACGTCGGACCTGTTCATCTTGAGCAGCTGGGGAGCCTCGAGGGTGTGGCCAGGGCGAAGGCCGAACTGATCGCAGCGCTCGGTCCCGGAACCACCGCGGTCGTTCCCGTCGACGAGCCGCTGCTCACCCCGCACATCCGCGACGACGTCACCACCGTCAGCTTCGGCCCCAACGGCGACGTCCGCCTGCTCAATGATGATGCCGCCGACGAGTTGCGGATCGCGACCCGACAAGGAGAGATCCGGATCCGCCCGTCATTCAAGGAGCGATACCTGACGCGTAACCTGCTCGCGGCCGTAGCCTGCGCGCAGGCCGTCGGCGCGC
>JAEMSV010000321.1 GCA_016462625.1 Solirubrobacteraceae bacterium
CCCCACGACTGGGTGATCAGGCCGACGTCGACGGCCCGGTCGCGCATGACGGCGCGAACCGGGAGCGTCGCGGCGTCGAGCGTCACCGCCAGCCCGGCTCCGGTGGCGGCCGCGGCCAGCACCGGGCGCCGCGCGTTCGTCAGAAAACCGGGCGGTCGCACGACCAGCGCGATGAGCACGCCCGCCTCGATGACCAGGGTCAGGCCGAAGAGCGCGACCTGGGGCCGCCGGAAGTCCCGTGCCTGCTGGATGTCCTCGGCGCTGAAGTACGATGGCGCGTTCACGGGCGCCGGATCGATCACGCCATCACGCGGGCGCAGGACGAGCACGGCGAGTTCTGCGACGAGCACGGCCGCGAGAACCGCGGCAGGCAGACGCAGGCGCTCACGGACCACCGCAGCACTGTCGCACATGAGAACCGCGATCCTGTCCGACATCCACGGCAACCGGCACGCCTTCGAGGCGGTGCTCGCCGACGCGCACTCCCAGCACGTCGACGAGGCCTGGTGTCTGGGCGACCTCGTGGGGTACGGCGCGGATCCCAACGCATGCGTCCGTCTGGCCCGCGA
This sequence comes from Solirubrobacteraceae bacterium, assembly GCA_016462625.1. Next base: position 570 of record JAEMSV010000321.1, read on the forward strand.
GCACTGCGCGATCGTGCTGGCGGGCAACCACGACCTGGTCGTCACCGCCACCATGCCGATGGACGACTTCTCCCGCAACGCGGCCGTCGCCGCGCAGTGGACCCAGGACGAGATGGACCTCGACAACCTCGAGTTCCTGCGGCGCCTCGCGCCCGACGGCATCGAGCACGAGATCGGTCTCTTCCACGCCAGCCCGCGCGACCCGGTGTGGGAGTACGTCCTCAGCTCCCTGCTCGCCGAGGCCTGCTTCGCCGTGCAGGAGCAGCGGGTGGCGCTGATCGGGCACACGCACGTCGCCCTGTCGTTCAGCCAGGCGCCCGGCGAGGCGGCGGAGGGCTCGACGCGCAAGGCGGGCGACGTGGCGGACATCTCGGCGGGCAAGTGGCTGCTGAACCCCGGCTCGGTCGGCCAGCCGCGCGACGGCGACGCCCGCGCGGCCTGGATGCTGCTCGACACCGACGCCTGGACGGCCGAGTGGCGCCGCGTCGAGTACGACGTCGACGGCGCCGGCCAGGCGATCCTCGCCGCAGGACTCCCTTCATCCCTGGCCGAGCGCCTCCAGTACGGTCAATGAGCGTGCGTCGTCCCCTGCTGCTGCTCTGCTGCGCCTTCGCGCTCGGCCTGGCCGCCTCGGCCCTCGTCGCCTGCGGCGGGACCAAGGACGGCATCCCTGCCGCCGACGCGGACTCGCTGAAGAGCCAGCTCGGCGACGTGCAGGAGTTCGTCGAGCGGGGTGAGTGCTCGGGCCTGAACGGGCAGCTGCGCCAGGTCCAGCAGGGCATCGACAACCTGCCCTCCGACGTCGACCCGGCGATCGTCGCGAACCTCAACCAGGGCCTCGACGAGCTGCGCAGCACCGCGGTGTCCGACTGCAACGAGGCGCGCACCGACACGGTGGAGACCACCACCACACCGGAGACCACGGCGACGACGACCCCCGAGACGACGGCGACGACCACGCCCGAGACCACCACCACGGTCACCCCGCCCCCGACGACGACCGCCACGACGCCGCCCCCGGAGACGACCGAGACCGGTGGCGTGACCCCCACCACCGAGACGCCGGATCCGAACCCTGGTGGCGCGACGCCAGACGACGGGACGGTCATCCCGTGACCGAGAAGCTGATCGCCAACCGCTACGAGCTCGGCGAGCGCGTCGGAACCGGCGGCATGTCGACGGTCCACCTCGCCTTCGACCGCCGGCTGGAGCGCGACGTCGCCGTCAAGCTCCTCGCCGAGCACCTCGCCGACGACCCGCAGTTCATCTCGCGCTTCCGCCGCGAGGCGCTGTCGGCGGCGCGCCTGGTCCACCCGAACATCGTGCAGGTCTTCGACTTCGGCTTCGACGACCCGTCGGGCCGGCACTTCATCGTCATGGAGTACGT
>JAEMSV010000322.1 GCA_016462625.1 Solirubrobacteraceae bacterium
CGTTGCGGGCGGATGGGTCACGCGATCGAAGTCGCCGGCATCTCGAAGAGGTTCGGCGCCACCACTGCTGTCCAGGATCTCTCGTTCACGGTCGATCCCGGTCGAGTGGTCGGGTTCCTCGGACCGAATGGTGCCGGGAAGACGACCACGTTGCGCATGCTGCTCGGCCTCGCCCGACCGACGAGTGGCAACGCGACGATCAACGGCATGCCGTACGAGAAGCTCGACGATCCGGTCCGCACGGTCGGCGCGGTGCTCGACGGCGGGATGCTGCATCCCGGCCGGACCGGCCGCAACCACCTGCGGGCCCTCGCACGGGCCTCGAGCATCGGTGACGACCGCGTCGAGGAGATGCTCGCCCTCGTCGGGCTGAGCGACGCCGCCGACCGGCGCGCGGGCGGTTACTCCCTCGGCATGCGCCAGCGGCTCGGTCTCGCGACCGCGCTGCTCGGCGATCCGAAGATCCTCGTCCTCGACGAGCCCGCCAACGGGCTCGACCCGCAGGGCATCCGCTGGCTGCGCGACTTCCTCCGCGGCCTCGCGGGCCAGGGGTGCGCCGTGCTCGTCTCCAGCCACGGCCTCGCCGAGATCTCCCAGACGGCCGACGACGTCGTCGTCATCGACAAGGGCCGCTCGATCATCCAGGCGCCGATCGCCGAGCTGATGGCGTCGGGCAGCGGCGGCGTGCGCGTCCGCGGTCCCGAGACCGCCAAGCTCGCCGAGCTGCTGCGCGCCGACGGGGCGCAGGTCAGCGGGGACGACGGCGCGCTCGTCGTCGGCGACCGCACCGGCGAGCAGATCGGCAGCGTCATCGCCGCGAACGGCATCCACATCAGCGAGCTGACGCCGGTCGAGTCCTCGCTGGAGGACATCTTCCTGCGGCTCACCGAATCCGAAGGCGGTGGCCCGACATGAGCGCGCTCGTCGCGTCCGAGCTCCTGAAGCTCCGCACCACCCGCACGTTCTACGGCGTCACGGGCGCGGCCGCCGGGATCATCCTGCTGATCGTGATCCTCACGAGCGCGCTCGCGCCGTGGGAGGCGGGGGACCAGCCGCTGCTCAGCGCGCTCGGCGTCGCCGGGTTCGTGCAGATCTTCGCGCTGGTGATCGGCATCCTCGCGGTGAGCACCGAGGTCCGCCACGGCACGATCACGCCGTCACTGCTCGCGGTGCCCAACCGGGTCCGCTTCATCGGCTCGAAGTTCATCGCCAACGGCGTCGCGGGTCTGCTGCTCGGCCTGGTCACCTCGCTGCTGTGCTGGGCGTTCGCCGCCGGCATCTTCTCGGCGCGGGGGATCGACTCCGAGGCCGGCTCCGGCGAGCTGCTGCAGGCGATCATCGGCAACGGCATCGCATCCGCGCTCTTCGCGATCCTGGGCGTCGGCCTCGGCGCGCTCATCCGCAATCAGGCGGGCGCGATCGTCGCGGCGCTGGTCTACATGCTCGTGATCGAGAACCTGCTCGGCGCGATCCCGGGCCTCGACGAGTTCGTGCCCCAGTTCGGCATCAACGGCTCGTCGACGGCCCTGACCGCCGGCAGCGACGACTTCAGCGTCGACAACCAGCTCGGTCAGATCCCCGGCGGGCTCGTGTTCGCGGCGTGGGCGGCGCTGTTCGCCGCGGCGGGGACGGCGATGCTGCGGCGGCGGGACGTCAGCTGACGGAGGTGGCCTGCTCGCATCGGGTCGATCTGAAGTCGCTTACCGACTTCAACTCGACCCGATCTGTCACACCGAGCTGCCACTCCTAGTGGCCACGCCGGCGCGCCCGCCGCTCGGCGCGGTTCTGCGGCGCGTACGAGTCGTGCGGAGCGAGCAGGATCTCCGTCATGAGCGTGTGGATCGCGTCCGCCGCGAGGCATGACCGCACCGATGTTCGCCCCCTACGCGCTTGGCTTCACGTGATGCCCGCCGAACTGGAAGCGCATCGCGTTCAGCACCCGGTTGG
>JAEMSV010000049.1 GCA_016462625.1 Solirubrobacteraceae bacterium
GAGGTGCGTCGCGCTGGGCGATGGCGCTCCGGGCTGGGCTTGATCCGGGGCCTGCGAGGACGGGGGAGGTGCGTCATCGAGGGGTGGTGATCGTCCGTGATCGTGCCTAGCGTCCGCCGGCATGCCTGACGTCATCCACAAGCTCCTCGCCGCCGAGCTCGCCGTCGACAAGCTCGGCGGGCGCGCGATCACCGCGGACGAAGCCCGTCAGCGCGCGTAACCTTTCGTTCGGCAGCGATGAGCACCGATCCTTGGACAGCCGACGATCCGAAGCCCGGCGACTTCGACGCCGTGCTCGCCACGATCGATACCGCGTACGTCGAGTTGCACGATGGCAACCCGGACGCGACGCTGCGCATCCTGGTCAGCGTGGAAGGCGAGGACGCTCGCCGGCTCGAGCGGCTTGCCGAGGCCAGCGGGAAGTCACCCCACGCCGTCGTCGCGGAACTGCTCCGCGACGGCGATCGCCCAGCTGCCTAGCTTGGCTAGTCCACGGACTCGCTATGTGCGCTGGCGCTAGTCCCGCTATCCGGGCTGGTGAGGCTGCTCGCACCCATTGCGGACTCGCGGCTGGCCAGGTATCGCGCCCGGGCAGCCACTCCGGTGTTCGCGAGTTTCTAGCCGACGAATTTGAGACGCCTGCGATATCCGTTGCCTTGGTTCCAAGGGAGGATCTCCTCATGGTGCATACGGCCGACCACGATCGCCGGAGCGATGTCCAGCATCTGAGCGAAGGCTTCGACGTCCTGCAGGTTCAGGCTAACTAGGCGCTTGTCGTGCGGCGGTGGGATGAGGGCTCTCGCGGCGAACCGATCGGCCTCGGCTTCAAGTTGCTGTTCGTGTGGATCGGTAGATCTATCCTTGCCCGCGACTTCGACGAAGACGTCCTTCTTTCTGTGTAGGACCACGTGCCCAGCCTCGTGGAAGAAGCTGAACCAGAAGATGTCTTCCCATCCGTACCGCAAGCTGAGCTGGATGAGAGCCTTGTCTGGCGCAAGCCAACGGGTCGCGCCGTTTGCTTTGGCGCCCTTGTAGACATCAACGAGAACGACAGCTACCCCTGCCCTAGCGCAGCGTGACTGGAGTTCCGGCCACCAGGCCTCGGGCGCTAGCCGCGTGAGAGATCGTGCCTCCTGGAGCACTTCCACGAAGCGGTCCTCGTCGTACGGCTCACATTCGAGCTCGGCCGCCTGCCGTTCGCCCTCACGCAGCCAAGTCGCCAACGCGAACTGGTCGCTATCGAATTTTTGGGACTTCCGATAGGCGACCTGCGGTTCCTTCCATTGTTCAGGGTGCGCGATGCCTAGGAAGCTGAGTAGCTGCTCAACGAGCTCGGGGCCTTCGGCCTCCCGCGGCAATATCTCGCGCTTCCGGAGTTCATTGATTGGAAACTGCTTCGCCCATCCGACGGCCTCCGCAAAGGATTGGCGCTGCCCATGCCGAGCCAGGGCGGCTTGGTAATGCGCTTCACGTGTCATCCAGAACGCGGCCGAGGCACCGAAGACCTTCTCGAGCCCAAGAGCAAGATCCGCCGAGATGGTGGCGGCCCCCTTGATAACTCGGTTCACGTGCTTGAGGGTCACACCGAGTCGTTCTGCGAGCTCGGTCTGCGTCATATCTCGCTCGTCCAGTAGGTCGGCGAGTGTGTCGCCCGGAGGGCTTGCCCAATCCGGCAGCAACGTCGTTGCGTCCTGGGTCATGTCATCACCTGCGTGCGGGTGGTCATCAGTGGTAGTCGCCTATCTCAAGGATCCGGACTGAACGGACTGCCGCCCAATCAAGGCCGCCGTCGGGCTTAGTCGGAGGCGGGTTGTCGATCGGCTCGAACACGAGCCGCTTGCCGTCAGGCAGATTCAGCGCCAACTGGCCAGCACGGTCTGCCTCGAGTTCGTGACAGTGGCCCGGCAGGTGCCGGAACTCGGCGAGCGTGTCGGCGGCGGCGATCGACGCCAAGTGGCTCTTCGCCTTCTTCGCGCCGGCAGCCCCCAGCTGCCGCCGAAGGTCGCGATCCGAAGCGCAGAGTTTCTGCAGTTTGTTGGTGCTGAACGAGAGGTCCATCGCGTTAGGCACGAGGGCGCGCGCCTGTACCGATGAGGTTATGCGTTCCTGCGGATGTTCGAAAAGTATGTACCGACTTGGTATAGTATTATACGGAGCGCGTCGCAACCACGACGACCACCTCAGCGGATCGGAGGATCAAGAGATGCAGTCCCAAGAAACCAAGGACAAGGACCGAGACAATCCGGGGGACCGCCCCGAGCACACGCGCGAGACGACGATCATTGTCAACGCGCAGGAGAAGACGGTGACCACCAAGGAAGTCACTTTCGAGCAGGTGGTCGACCTCGCGTACGACGGTGATCCGCCGCAGGGCGACAACTGGCTGTTCACCGTCACTTATCGACGCGGAGCTGACGAATCGCCGCAGGGCTCCCTGGTCAAGGGCGCCAGCGTGAAGGTGAAGAAGGGGATGGTCTTCAATGTCACGGCGACCGATAAGTCTTAGTCCCGACCTCAAGCGCCTCGACGACGAGGGCTACGAGATCGAGATCCGAGAGGGCTACCTTCTCCTGCACTCCGTCCCCTACGTTGACGGCCAGGCCCGGGTCCTTCGCGGGACCCTGGCCTCCAGCCTCACCCTCGCCGGCGACGTAGCTCAACGGCCAGAGGACCACACGGTCCATTTCACCGGTGGAGCGCCCCATGATGAGGCGGGCACGCCGATCAACATCATCGCGAGCGCGGGACAGCCCCTGACGAACGGTTTGGTCTCGCAGCACAGGCTCTCCCACAAGCCGCCCGCCGGGTACCGCGACTACTACGAGAAGATGACGACGTACGTCAACATCCTCTCGGGCCCAGCGCAAGCACTCGAGCCCGCCGCCACCGCCGTCACGCACGGCGTCGTCGTGGCCGACGAGGATTCAGTCTTCGAGTACACCGAGACCGCGTCGAGCCGCGCTGGCGTGAGCGTCGCTACGGCGAGGCTCCGAGACCGCAAGGTCGCGATCGTCGGCCTCGGCGGCACTGGCGCCTACATTCTCGACCTTGTCGCCAAGACGCCCGTCGCCGAGATCCATCTCTACGACGGCGACGTGTTGCTCCAGCACAACGCGTTCCGCACGCCGGGCGCGGCGTCGGTCGAGGATCTGAGGAGGAAGTTCAGCAAGGTGGAGTACCACCACGGCAGGTACTCGCCGATGCGCCGACAGATCATCGCGCACGCCACCTACGTTGACTGTTCGAACGTCGACGCGCTCGCAGCGATGGACTTCGTGTTCATCGCGGTCGATGACGGCGCTGCAAGGCGCCTGATCGTCGAGTCGCTGGAGGCGGCCGGCGTGCCGTTTGTGGACGTCGGGATGGGGATCTACTCGGCCCACGATGTACTTGGCGGGCAGGTGCGCGTGACGACGAGTACGCCAGAGCAGCGCGAGCACATCTGGGAGAGCGACCGAATTCCCTTTGCCTCCGCGGACGACCCTGCGAACGCGTATCGCGACAACATTCAGATCGCCGATCTCAACATGCTCAATGCGGCGCTCGCGGTGATCAAGTGGAAGAAGCTCTGCGGCTTCTACGTCGACCTCGAGGGCGAACACCACAGCATCTACGACATCGACGGCAACTTCGTTCACAATGAGGACATAGCTCGCGGAGGCGCTGCGCCTGCCCCGCCAGGCGCACCCGAGCCCCTCAGTGCGACCGAGGGCCGTAGCGCGACTGGCGAGGACGGCGACCCGACGACTCGGGCGGCAGCGTGAGCGGGCCGCGGCGCGTCCAGCGCGTCGAGCATCAATTCGTGGAGTTCGTCCCGCAGCGCCTTGAGCCGAACACGCTCTACGTCTCGATGGAATACGCGACGGTCGTTCACAGCTGCCTGTGCGGCTGCGGACAGCGGGTCGTCACACCGCTGACACCAACCGACTGGCATCTGAGTTACGACGGCGAGCGCGTGACCCTGAGTCGCTCCATTGGCAATTGGAGCTTTCCTTGCCGGTCTCACTACTGGATTGAGCAGGGCCACGTCCACTGGGCCGGCGACTGGTCCAAGCAGCAGGTCGAGGTGAATCGCGCCGCCGATCTCGAACTCAAGCGTCGGTTCTACGATGGTGGCCGGCGGGAGGCAGTTCACGACGAGTTGGACGGCGAGACGCCTGGCCGGCCGTGCGACGCCTCTCGCGGCTTGTGGGGTCGGTTCCGCTCATGGCTGTCAGGACGGTGGCCGTGACCGGACGACCAAGGTGAACCTTGGCCGTCCGGCTAGACATGGACGCCCGCCGATGGTCGTCCTAGCCGGCGGTGCCTTATGCGTCCGTCCATCGGACGAAGTGGCGAATTGCCTCTCGTAGGTTGCCGGGGCCGCACGCAGCGTGGAACTGGACGTCCTCGATCCAGCACGCCAGCGAACATGTTCGCTTTGGTGCTGCTCCTCCCGCGCAGAATCACACTCGGCGAGGTCAGCGCCACACAGATCGATCCGCATTCGCCAGCAGGGGTTGTCGAGCGTCTCGATCGAGACGCCGAACTCGTGCTCCCAGTCGCCATCACACTGGGCGAGGTACCAGGCTTCGAGATGGCGGAGCGGATCGTCGCTGGGCATTCAGGTGACGGCTTCGAGGCAACGTGTCGATTCCGCTTCCCCGGGAGCGGCGATAATCGCCAAATCTCCGTGCGCCGCTCCGGACCGGCCGCCGTCGCCCGCTCGCTCGACCTGATTCGTCCGCAGCGGGAAGCAGCATCCCGGGCGTGGAATTGCCGTGGGCCGATCCTGATGACGGTGGAGTTGAAGAGTCAGCCGTCGCGTACTTCGGGCCGCAAGTCGGGCCTCACGTGAGCGCAGCGCGCAGGGCTATGCGTTGTGCCGAACACCGTTTGCACTCGCTCCAGGATCTCACGGACAATCAGGATACGCCGAAGTGGAGAGTCGAAATGGAACTGACCGAGTTCCTAGTCTGGTCGCGCCAGGCACGTGTCTCGCTAGCCAATGCAGTGAAAGCCGCGGGGCGGCAACATATCTCCGTGTGGTGGTCAACTCTCGCGGACGACCCAGAGCTCAATGCCTTTACGCGACGGCGGAATCTCGCTCTGAAGCAAGTCAAGCCTGCGAGTCATCGTGAGCTCGTTCGAATGGAGATCGACGAAGTGCCTCACGTCGCTGCCTACTTCGCGTTCACCGAGGACCCATACGGGGGGCAGCCGGTGTTCCCGCGATGTCAGAAGCACTATGCCCGTGTGCGCGAGCTCTTGGACGATGTTCAGGAACGCCTTCCAGCCGGCAGTTGACGGTCGCTTCTCACGAGGGTCGTCAGAACTCGTCCGTGTCGTCCCGCTTTGGCCAGTCGACACGGTTGAGTTCAACCTGGGTGGGCACCGACGGGCGTTGTCTGGAACTCATCGTCCACGTCACCCCGTTGCTCGATGCTGGCCTCGACGAGGACGCCATTCGAGCGGCTGTGGAAAGCGGCTGGCGATTCGAAGGCCTGCCGTGAGTGGGGGCCGCGGTCAGTCACTCGCGCGCCGCGCCGTCACGAGCGCCGGGCGGAGCTATGTCGATTGGCATCGCGGGTGAGCTCATCACCGAACGAACCGGCGGTCGCTCGTCTCGGGTTCGACGTGGAGGCTCGAGAGCTGTTCGTAACGATGAGCGACGGCACCCAGCTGGCGGCGCCCATGACGACGCCGCATCCTTGGCCGGATCTCAGCTATGCCGAGACCGATCTAGCGACGCGCGAACTCACGATGCGCCTGCGAGGCGGTCAGACACTGGTTGTAGAACTCGGGAGCGCCGGCGATGACGATCTTCCGGCCACGGGCCGTCCGGTGGTCTACCTCGACCAGCGGCACTGGATCACCCTCGCGCAGCGCCTGCACAATCCAGACGCGATCGCCGAGCGCGATCGGAAGCCGGCCGAGCGACTGATTGAGCTGTCACGGTCGAAGGCGGTCGTACTTCCGGTGTCGAGCGCGAATCTCTGGGAGATCGCCCCAACTGGACGTCATCGACGCGACGTGGCGCTGACCATGGTCGACCTTTCGCGTGGGTGGCAGTTGCGGGATCCGGTCACCGTTCGCGGACACGAGTTATCGCGCAGCATGGCTGCCGAGAATCCAGCACGAGCCGAGGCGGTGATAACCCTGGAGCCAGGGGCGACCTTCGGTACTGACTTCGCGCCTTCGGCGGGTGCTGGCTTGCCGGATGACTGGCGCGCCGTGTCTGAGCGGGTGACGAACGCCATAGCCGCTCTCGCCGCGATGCTTGAGGACGACTCGCCAGCTGATGTGCAGAAGCGTCGGGCGGTTGGTGCTGCGTGGGCCGCGCCTCATCATCAGCTCGCTATGCAGATGCGCGAGGCGGGAACGTCGCGAGAGCACATCCGCATCAGCACGCTCGCGAGGCTCGTCAGTGATCTCGGAACGGAGCTTGCGACTAAGGCACACGCTGCTGGGATGGGACCTGAGCCGTTTGCGGTCTGGCTCCGCGACGAGTTCGACCAAGCGATTGAGACGATGCCCTACGTCCGGACGCTACGGGAGGTCCTCTATCACCGGCTAAGCAACGCGGACGACCACTGGAGCGGAAACGACCTCGCCGACTCGCAGTTCCTGTGTTGTGCAGCGGCGTATGCCGACTTCGTGGCGGCCGAACGCAAGTTCGGAAACTACCTGCAGCGGGCTCGAAACACGTATGGGGATAACGCGGTGACGGTCACGACCCTAGCCCACCTTGTGGGAGAGCTTGAGGCTGCGGCCTAGCTCGCCCGAGTAAGGGGGCGCAGCCTCAGCTTGCGTCGGTACTCGCCCGGCGAGCGGTACCAAACGGGTACATCCGCTGCACCGCGGGCGTCCCACGGCGCCACTAATCGAATCTCACAAAGCGCCGCTTACCAGCTACTTTGCGACGAGCATGACCGCACACGCCCGCCACTTCAACCCAAAATCCGGGATGGTAAGGAAGGGGTCGCCGGTTCGAGTCCGGCAGAGGGCTTCTGAAGATTCCAGGGCTTTTCGGTTCCGCCTTGTGCTCTCGCCCTGGATCGAGATGCCGAGATCGGCGGTGGCGCGGGCTACGGACGCCACTCCGGTCCGCGATCGTCCAGCGATCGGATGGTCCGGGCTGGTCGCAGGATGAGCCCGTACTCGCCGCAGACCTGCAGCAGTGCCGGGTGATCTTGGGTCATCGGGATGACCCGTCTGCGAGGCCGCATCTCGGCGCGTCCTTCGAACAGCACGACATCGGGCGCCATCGTGGTTGGAGCGAAACAGGAGACCAGCGGCGCCGTGCTCGTAGAGGTCGCGGCTGATCTCCTGGGTGACCCGCCGGTTCTTGGATGTGATGTTCGTCAGGTCGAGCTGGTGCATTCCATGCTCGGCGAGGACAAACGCGTGCGCCGTCGCGAGCTGTTCGAGCAGCCGGCGATTCCCGAGGTCCGCCAGTCGGCCGGTGCGGCGCACGACGCCGGGCGCAAGTGCGTTCTCCTGTCGCCAGCGAGCGGTCACCTCATTCGCCGGCTCGCGAACCTCATCGGGGTGGATGCCCTGGGCGCGCTGGAACTCCATGAAGTCCGCACGTGCCTTCGTGTTCGGCCGCAGATCTCCGAGGACCTCACGCAGGCACGTGATCGGCTGCTCGGCGCAATACAGCGTGCGGTAGTCGTGGAGCGGGTCGTCGAAGCGATGCTGCCAGGAGCAATACGCGTGCCGCACATAGTCGCGCGGCGCACTGACGTGGCCGATCCGGCACACGCGGCGGTTGATTAGCCGGGCGACTTCGGCCATGCGGCCGAAGGGTTGGTCGACGAGGCGCTCACTCACGTGTACTTGCTTGCCCGCCCGGCGCTCATCGACCGTGAGCGTACGGGACGCTCAGGACCGTCTGATCTACTCGGACGCGCGCGCGAAGGCCTTCGCCGCCGGGACGACCATCCGCAGGTCATCCAGGTCTTCCGCGTGGCGCAGCACCCATGCCGGTGCTTCGTCGTCCAGGCGCGTGTTCGACCCGAAGAACCACGCCTCCACAGTCTTCTTGTCGTAGGCGCTGTCGATCATCCGGGCCGCGGTGTAGGCCGCCCGCAGGCGCAGCCGCTGAATCTGCCCGCCCGGTTCAGCGTCGCCGTTGATCCACTTGGCGACCTGCGCAGCGTTCTTGAGCCCGCACACGTACGCGGTCGCCTGCTGGCCCAGGTGCTCGGCCAAGAATCCCGCGATCGTGCCGATCGGCGCCGTCGTGCTCTCGCGCTCGATGGTCTCTGGGTCTAAAAGCTGCGCCACGGGTTCCCTTCTTGCGTTGACCGTACCCAAAAAGTCGGCTGAAAGCAATGCGAGAGGTAGGGCGGAAACAACGGTGTCAACAAGGATCGTAGTTGGCAACCGAACGAAAACCGCCGCCTCCTCGGAGAGGCGTCGACACGCTGGTGGACTGCTTCGGAGGTCATGGCGATACCCAGCTCATCGGCGCGGGCGATCCCCATCCCCACCACCACGGGGCTGCGCACGCTTGTGGCGGATATGCAGCCTTCGCCGTCCGGCCGCAGCGTCGCGAGGTGGCAGAAGAGGCCGGACTGGGGGGCGAACTTGCACGCGCCACGGCCTATGAACGTCCATGAGCACAACACCGGAAGCACCCACGCGCAGCGCCCGCGGCAGAACCGTCCTCGCGATCGCCGGCGCCCTTCTCCTCCTACTGCTGCTTGCCGGCATCGGCCTGTCGGTGGCGGCGCTCAGAAACGGAAGCGCGGCCGACTCGGCCAAAGCACCAGTGGGCAGCAAGAGCACGGAAGGAGGGGGAACATCGACGGTTGTCGGTCGCAACGACGAGCCCGTCCACGTGGCGCCGATGCGCCTGAGCTTCACCGCCAAGCCCGGTCAGAAGATCGCGTTCGCCGCGATCGAGCTTCGCAACGCCTCGCACAGGCGCGGGGTGATCGAGGAAGTCACTCCGAGCCGGATCTCGGACGGGTTGGACGTCGTTCAAATCGGCGCAACCGACACAGACCACCTCGTCGGGAAGGTCGTCGGGGCACAGCCGTATGACGATCTCTACCACCCTGAGATGTGGCTCGAGAGCGCCAGCGGAGCCGTGTTGCCGCCCAGAGGAAAGACCGGAATTCAGGTCGCGTTCGTGGTCGCGGCGCAGCAGCCCGGCCGCTACACGATGGACGGCGCCACGATCCGCTACCGAGTCGGCAATGAGGTGCGTTCGATCGACGTCCCGGCTCGCATCTCCCTCTGCGCTGCTGCGGCCGGCGAGTCCTGTCGGGCGGGCGACGGGACCGCATGACCACCGTGTCGAAGAGACCGCCACCCGGGCTCGAACCACGCGGTACCACGGCAGAGGTCTTCTAGAAATTGCAGGGGATTCTTCTCTCAGCCACGGAGAGCGCCCCGACGAGAGGTACCAGACGGGTACCGCCTCACGGTTGGACGCGGTCACGCCGCCGGACAGTTCTCCGGGGAGCAGGCTGTCGGCTCCGGCGCGTCGGCGCGGGTGTCCGCGGAGCGAGGGCTCCGACTCCCCTCGGAAGACGAAGCGGTCAAGGCGGTCGCCGACGACGTGCTCCGCCGCTGCCGGTCGGCCCGCTGTTCTGCATCGCCACCGGACCGACCCGCGGCCGCGCTTGGTCGCAGGCGGCGGCACGCGAACAACTGCGCCACACCGCGGCGCTCGCCGGCGTAAGGCGGCGTTTCGCGCCGCACCAGCTCCGCCACGCCCACGCCGTCGAGATGGCACGCGAAGGTGTCCCGCTGATGGTCATCCAACCCCAGCTCGGACACACCAACCTCGGCATCACCTCGATCTACCTCCAAGGCATCGACAGCGCCGAGATCATCGACACCGTCCACGTCCGCCGGGCACCCGTGGCGCCGGTCAACAGCACACTGCGGCCGTGACCGCGACCGCTGCTCGTCCACTGCGAGAGCGAGCGCGACCAATCGCCGGCTATTGCCGCGTGGCGCGATGCGGGGGACTGACGTACAGTCGCGCCCGATGCCTGAGCGCGTAGACGCCGTGGCCGAAGGCGTGCTGAGCTCACCGGAGCCGTCGATCGCTTACCGGGCACATCGCCTTCTGGCCGGGGTCCCGGATGACGATCCAGCCCAGCAGCAGCGCCGGCAGCAGGTGGCCGCCTCGGAGAACGTCAGGCGGATGCTCGCCCACCGCCATCCGGACGGGACGATCCGGCAGGGCAACGAAACGGGCGCCTACCGCAAGTGGCAAGGCCCGCACTGGACGCTCGCCGGGCTGGCGGAACTCGGCTACCCGCCAGGGGACCCGTCGTTGCGCCCCTTGGTCGATCAGGTCTTCGCCTGGCTCTTCGCCACCCGCCACCTGCTCCCGCCGTCAACCGTGACGCTTGCCGGGCAGGCAGACCGGGTGCGAAGGTGCGCGTCCCAGGAGGGCTTGGCTCTTTGGTACCTGCACGAACTCGGCCTCGCCGACGAGCGCACTGACACCCTGGCAGACCGACTCCTCGGCTGGCAGTGGCCCGACGGCGGCTGGAACTGCGACAAGAACCCGACGGCACGGACCTCCTCGGTGCAGGAGACCCTGCTGACACTGCGCGGCCTCGCGCGGCACGGACGCGCGGGCCGGCGAGCTCCGGGAGTCACCGCCGCGGTGGACCGCGCAGCCGACTTTCTGCTGCACCGCAGGCTGTTGTGGCGGCGCCGCGACTCCAAACCGATCCGCCCGGAGTGGGGACCCGACCCACTGAAGACCCACTGGCCGATCCGGTTCTACGACGTGCTGTCGGCGCTGACGGTCATGGCCGAGATCGGTCGGGTACGAGACCCGCGCTGCGACGATGCGCTGCGACTGCTCGCCGGCAAGCGACTCCCCTCCGGCGGCTATCCCGCTGAGGTACGCACCGCCAGGACTTTCGAGGTCGTCACCAGCGGTGGGACGTTCGCCGACTGGGGCCCGACCGGACGGACCCGATCCAACCCGTACATCACGATCGACGCTACCTGGGTGCTCCAGCAACGAGAGCCCAGCCGGGAGTAGCCGAGTGTGGCGGTCCGTGCGCGGCGCGGACTACTGGGCTCCGCGCGTCGCGAGCACTGCCGCTCCTCGTCCATTGCAACAGTCGCCTGTTACCGATGGGCGACCTCCAGAGCGTTCGTCGCCCGGCCGCCTGCCATGGCGATTCCGACAGTGCCTGGCCTCCCTCAAGCTCGCTGCCAACGAGATGCGCTGAGAGATGCGTACCGGCGATCGCGATCTTGGGCGACTCGTGTTGCGACACTCTCGGTGGGTTGGGCGAGGCCTCACCGGGCGAGAGCTTCGCTCGGTTCACGTCAGAGACCCGCACGGTCAGTCGAGTCGGTTGGATCCGTCCAGCAATTGGTACGGTCGGCCGATGAGACGATATGTGCTGAGTGGCGTGCTGACGCTGACCTTGGTCGCTGCGGGAAACGTCTCGTCGGCCAGCGGGGCGGCAAGGTCGTGCGCCAATGTTCCTGGCGCCGATGTCATCCAGGCGACGAACACCACGTGCCGGGAAGCGCACAAGGTGATCCGATTGTGGCTCGCTGGTTATGAGCGCGATGGGAAGGTCAATCGCCGTGTGTCGAAGTGGAGCTGTCGCGTCAGCGTAAACTCGGTCGAGGGCGAGGTCGCGACGTGTCGTAAGGGCCGGGGCCAGCGGATCGGCTGGTACGTGAACATCCCTCGCTGAGGGATCTCACTCCGATGGCGCTCTTGGTACTTCTCGCAACGTTCACGCTGTACGCAGCGGCGGTGTCTAGATGCAAGTTCCAGCAATGGCGTTGTTCATCTCAGCTGGCCACCTGGCTGGCGCATCCTCCCGGTCGGTGCCCCCGAAGTGGGACCAACGGCTTCGCCGGACTCGTTCAGCCACTCGATGCGGCCTTGAAGGGGCATAGGCGGTCCAGGGATGGTGTCACCGCCCTTGTAGCCGGGAGGAGCCTTGACGCGGCCTGGGTCTGCGCCGCCGGCGACCATGAGGCTGTAGAAGTTGGACGTCACCGCGCCCATCGTTGGTTTGCGTCCGTCGGCCGGGACGAACCGCACGGAGGTGACTTTGTCGGGCACGAGTCCGCGGAACTTTGTCGCTTTGGGATTCGCTGTAATTAGAGCGACTCCCGTCGCGTTCGTGGCGGCTGCCGGTGCGCAGGCGATCAGCGCGCCGTTGGTGATGCAGAGCTCGTCGTTGCTCACTTGGTCGGGGCCGGTGTAGACGCGCTTGACCGGGACCAAGGCCCACCCTGGCGACAGCGAGCGGATCCCGGCGGTCTGCACGCCGTCGACCTGGTCGCCGATGGCCTTCAGTAACGGCGCTGCCTTCGATCGGTCGGTCTCGGTCTGTTCGCGTCGGAGAACCGCGAGGGTGTCGACGGCGTTGTCATGCACTGGGCTGGAGTCGCTGCGCACGGGGCCGTCGGGCGTGTCGCTGCCGAACTCTGGCGACCAGGGTGCGACGATTGCCGCCGCGGGCGCGGCGACGATGGCCAGGCAGCCGGCGAGCAGGATGCCGCGCCGTGCGCCGCGCGGCAGACGGCGCCAGCGCGATGGCGTCGCCGTTGTGGGCGCGACAGCGACTCTGTGGGCCGCGTGGAGCTGAGCGCCGTAGCGGTCAAGAAAGTCAGGCACCGCGTTCTCCTAGCGCTGTTCTGAGTTGGGAGGTCGCACGACTCACGCGCTGACGAACGACGGCTTCCGAGCATTCGAGCCGCGCTGCCAGTTGCGAGTAGGACTCCTCATCGAGCAGACGGGCGTTGAGCAGCGCCCAGGTCTCAGCCGGCAGCAGCGGTGCCAGATCCCGCACCAGGTCTGTGGCGCTCTGAATCTCGTGGATTCGCTCGATGTCGGTGTCGTCGAGCCCAAGGCGTTCCATCCCGAGCTGCTGACGAGCAGCAGCCTCAACGCGCCCGCGGCGCATCCCATCGATGAGAAGATTCCGCGCTACCACGAACAACCAAGCCACGGGGTCACGCGGCAGCCCCTTCTGCGGGTCGCCGGTGAGCACGAGCGCACGGGCGAACGTCTCGGCCATCAGGTCGGCGGCGAGATCTGGCTCACGGACCCTGGAGGCGAGGTAGGCCACGAGGAGCTGGCGATGCCGACCGTAGAACTCCTCGAACGCGTGAGCATCCCCGTCTCGGCTGGCTTGCAGCAACGCTATGTCGGTTCGCTTCCGACCCATATGTAGTTAGACGAGTGACTGGTGGTGTTGTGACCTGAGACCGTCCGGAGCTGGCGCCGCTATCCGTCGTGCCACGTTCCCACTCGATCTGTGTGGATACAGCGGTGGCGGCGACGCGGACGCGACTGCCGCAACTCGTCCAGAGCGGGAGGAGCCCTGTGACATCGAGGCTGCCTACAAGATCCGCCGCTACTCAGACCTGTTGGTCACCAACGCCTTCCAGAGTCGCCGCGCGGTGTTGACCTCGCCGTGGATGACCTTCTCCGGCTTGTAGTCCCGCACCTCTGCGACCACGGCTCCGCTTCGGTCGCGCGCCTCTCCGAACCACAGTAGATGTCGCTCGAAGCCCGTGACCTGGTGCCATTGGGAGTACACGCGCCAGCTACCACCACTCTCAGCTGCCCAACCGTCGAGCCGTTGCGGGTAGGTCATCGTCACGTGGGCTCACGCTAGTCGTCCATGCGGCCGTGGTGGACGGCACGGCGCTGTCGCTCGTCGTCCGAAGCAGGAGCGCCCAGTCGTTGAGTTCGTAAGCATCCGCCCATGGACGTGATCAACCAGGAGGCGTTGCTGGATCGCTTCGGCGGCTGGCCCTCATTCCACGACGCCGAGATCTACAGCCTTCGTCTCGACTCCGGGCAACGGTCTGATGGCTTGGTGCGTCTCCAACTGGACATTCACGTCTTCGCCGTTGACGGCACGCTGCCCAACGGCCGGTTCAACTTCGTGAAGCACACGCTCGTCACGCTTGAGTTCGAGGACGTGGAGGCAGCAGGGTTGGACGGCTTCGGGCCACAGAACGTCCTCGATGGACTAACCCTCGAAGAAGTCACTGTCGCCGCCGGACGCCAGGTCGAGGTCACCCTGCCAGCGAGTAACGGCTTGGACGGTCGGTTCCGCTGCCGAAGCGTGACGGTGTTGGCGGCAGCACCGATGACGCCTGGACCGCACTCGGTCTACCGCACCTAGCACGGGGTCAGCGCGCGGCCCGACGCTTTCGCTTTCCACGCGGCGGCGGAACCGAGGTCATCGATCCGGAGCTACCGCGCGCTCCAGTGCTGGACCGTCGAGCGGCTTAAGGAGTTCGTCAAGGCGCTCACGCAGCCGGTCAACGGGCCGCGCTGATCCGGCTTCTGACGGCTACCGCACGCTTCCTGCCGACACCACCTACTGGCACTGCGGTCCGGTGACCGTCGCGGTGAGGTAGGGGTCCTCGTCGTTGTGCAGGAGGATGAGGTGCTTCGCCATCGCTAGTCGCGAGCGTATGGACAGAGTGGCGGGGCGGCGTACACCCGCGTCACATGGCGAGAGACACCGCTGAGAGCCGGCGCGCATCCGATGCGATCTGTCCGAAGGCCCCCGGGTCGAGCTCGAGCGTGGCCTCGCACTGCCATCGCGGCGGCGCGCCGTCGGTCAGCACGACCTCGACGCTGACGGCGTTGCTGGCTGTCTGCGTGACCTTGAGCTGCAGTTCCAGCTCGCCCGATTGCCATTCGCTCGGTCCGGACCAGCCCTTCTTCCCGTCGCGGAACGGGCCCAGGTCCGCGAGGAAGGCCGCCAGCGACCGATACCAGTCGGCCTCAGGGCAAAGGAGCGACACCGCGAGTCCACGACCGGTCAGTCGCGCGTTCCAGGCTGGCTGCTTGTCGGTGTCTCGATACGGCCACGGTGCCGGCGCAAGCTCCAGCCGAAGACCGGACCGACCTCCGAAAGTGACCACGTCCACGAGCGGGACGCTAACCAATGGAGCGGATCGTCGCCGTGTGTCTCGCGCGCTCTCGGACTCTTGAGAGCACTCGCGCCGATGCAACGCGGCGGCAGGACCGAGGTCACCGATACTGAGCTACCGGTCGCTCCAGTGCTGGACCGTCGAGCAGCTTGAGGAGTTCGTGAACGCGCTCACCCAGCCGGTGAACAGGCCGCGCTGACCAGTCCTGCCTCTCGTCCATTGCGGTAGTCCGATGCCCTTGGCCTGCGAAGGAGTAGGCACGCCCTGGTGCGGGCTCACCCGACCAGCTTTGCGGCAACGAACCCGGCAGCGACCGCGAGGAGAATGCCGACGACGGTTCCCCAGCGCGCGGTCGCCGACTGGCCACCCGCGGGCAAGGACTCGACCTCCCGGGCCCAGATGAGACCAACAACCACGCCGACGACCAAGAACACTCCGATGAGCACGTTCATGAGAGCACCGTCGAGACCGGTCGCCCATCGGACGGCACGCGCGGCCCAGAGCATCGCCCAGACTCCAACCAAGAAGGCGCCGACCTGCCGGACCCGCAACGGCAAAGCAGAACGGATCATGAGCGCAATCGTAATGCCCCCTCGGGGCAGGCTTCTTGCCCTTTCCACGCCCCAGAGGCCCGCGCTCCTCGTCCTAAGAGACAGCGTCGCTCAAGCGACGACCTCGATCGCCACCAGCCTCGGTCTGCCCTCAAGCGGCCGCAACTCGCAACGAACCCGGCTGCCGGGCGGGAACCGCCAGGCTTCGCCTGGCGGTGCGTCAGACGGAAGAACGTAGATGTCATTTCCCTGCGGAGCGGCATCGACTGGCCTGAAGACCTCCACGCTCTCCTCCAGCAGCTCGACGTAGACCTCCGCCGTCCTTGTCATCTTGCGCGCGGCCGCGATGACGCCTTCGGCGAAGATGTTGCCGTCCTTCGGACGGTCGTTCCATTCGCTATCGGCATAGACGAAGGTGTGCAGCTCCTCCGGCGGGTGGATGTTCTCGGCCCGGCACAAGGCGGCGATCTTGCGAGCGCCCTCATACGGCGTGAGGTCGCCTGCGAGTATCGAAGCGGAGACCTGTATGGCAGCCGCTACGAGGCGCTCAGCCACTTCATCGTTGCTCTCAGGCTCCACCAAGACAATGTTGACTGACCGCCGAGCTGGCTGTCGCTTTCCATGCGTTGCGGCAGCGCTGCCGCAGTGCTCACCCACGGCACGCACGCGAGATACCTGGGCGGTCTCGTGACGCGCCGCCAGAGGCACCAAACGGGTACATCCCCTGTGCCGCAAGCGTCCCTAGGGGCCACTGATCGAATCTCACAAAGCGCTAGTTAGCAGCGATTTGGTGACGAGGGTGACCGCACATGCCCGCCCTTCGACCCCAAATCCGGGATGGGAAGGAAGGGGTCGTCGGTTTGAATCCGGCAGAGGGCTTGCACGAACGACCGCTCAAGGAATCACACGCGCCGCCGCGACCCTAGTGAACGACATTCACGCAGCCGCTCAGGCAGGCCTGATAAGTAAGGGCGCATGTCCCGACGTCTCCGCACCGGCCTCATGGCCGCGACCTTCCTTCTCGCCGCCGCTCCGGCCGCGACCGCCGCGCTCCCATTCGGGAGCGTGCTCGAACCCAATGCGCCCGGCGTCCTCGATGTCGATCTTGGCCCCGCTCAGTACGTCTTGCCGGTCGGCGATGTCGACGGGGATGGGCGTGCCGATCTTGCGGTGGCCGACGCGTCCGGCGAGCTGACTGTCCGCACCGGTCCGCAAGGACGCGGGTTCAGGATCGATCCGGGCAGCGGCGCGGCCGTCTCAGCCGGGGGTAGCGCCGGCGACGTCAACGGCGACGGGCTCGGCGACATGTTCCTCGAGAACGGTGTCCAGGCCTCCGTCCTCTTCGGACATCGTGGGTCCGCTCCCGTCGACGTCTCGACCAGCCCCGATGTCGTGCCCTTCACCGTCGCCGGCGCGTCGACGGTGTACCCCGTCGGCCTCGGCGACGTCAACGGTGACCGGCGCGACGACATCGCGATCTCGGCCTATGGCGAGACGGGCCCGCGCTCGTGGATCGTGTTCGGTCCGATCCGCCGCGGCCCTGTGGACCCCTCGGCGTTGCCCGCCGCGAAGGCCGTCCAGATCCCGGGCGGGCCGGGCGCCAAGTCCGCCGGCGACGTCAACGGCGACGGGATCGACGACATCCTCGGCCCCGGGAACCGTGTCGTGTTCGGGGCGCGCCATCTCACCGAGAGCGATCTCTCCGGGCCCGGCTCGCGGGGCTTCGCGATCACGTACGAGGGGCAGGCCGGAGCCGCCCTCGTCGCGGTCGGCGACGTCAACTGCGACGGGCGCGACGACATCTCGGCCGGATCGGAACACGTGACGTTCGTTCCGCCGTCGATCGTCTTCGGCAAGACGTCGTCGGCGCCCGTCGATGTGAGCGCCGGCCCGCCGTCGGTCGCGCATCCCGGCGCCGATTTCATCTCCGGCTCCGCGACCGAGCCCCTCGGCGATGTCGACGGCGACGGTCGCGCCGACGTCGTGGTCCGGAGCACCGTCTACCGCAACCCTGTCGACGGGCTGGCGCCGCTGCCCGGCGTGTACCCCGATGGCGTGGTCGTCCGCGGCGCGCCCGCGGGGGCGCTCGCGCCGTTCACCGATCCGTTCGTTCCGGCCGGCCGCGGGTTCACCGTGCAGTCCCGGAGCGCCGTCGTCGACACCGAGTACGGAACGCAGATGTCATCGGGCGCAGGCATCCTGCGGGCGGCCGGCGACGTCGACGGCGATGGGCTGGACGACATCCTCGTCGCCACGAATGAGGGCTACGGCATCGTCTTCGGTGGACGCGGCGCGGGCGACCGCACGACGCCTCAGGTGACGATCACCAAGGCCCCGGCGGATCTCGACCTCGCCGGCACCGCCCCCGGCGAGCTCCGGCTCGCGCTCACCAAGGCCGCAAAGGTGCGATTCGCGTGGGCACCGACCGCGGGCGGTCGCGTCCAGCGCGACACGCAGTTCTGGCCGGGTGGCGAAGCGTTCATCCAGTTCGACGGCAAGGGCACCGCCGGCGGCCCGGTCCTCGCTCCCGGGCGCTGGAGCCTCTCGGTCACGCCGTACGACGCGGCCGGGCGCGTGGGTCCGACGCGCACGGCGATCATTCGGGTCCACCGATGATCGGCTGACTCCGTGCCGGGAGGGTGGGGAGCTCCGCCGATGAGTTTGCGTCTCCCCACCCGTCTGAGGCACACCATGACCGTCCCCGCCTCCATCACCATCACGCCCATCTTCGTCGCCGACCTGCTCGCCGAGGACGAGCGCATGCCGGTCTACGTGCACGTCATCGAGCATCCCGATGCCCGCGTGCTGGTCGACACCGGCATCAAGGAGCTGCACCCGGCTGCGGCCGACCTCGATCCCCGCATTCAGCCGCTGGGTGAGCAGGACTTCGATCTCGCCGGCATCGACATCGTCGTCAACACGCACCTGCACTTCGACCACTGCGGCGGCAACCACCTTTTCGCCGGCACGCCGATCTACGTCCAGCGGCAGGAGCTCGACGACGCGCGCAGCGAGGACGACTACACCATTCGCGAGTGGGTCGACCCACCCGGCGTGCAGTACGCGCCGGTCGACGGCGAGCTCGAGCTGCTCCCCGGCCTCCGGCTCCTCCCAGCGCCGGGCCACACCCGCGGCATGCAGGTGGTCGTCGTCGAGACGGGCGGGCGTCCCGTTGTCGTCGGCGGTGACGTGGCGGTGTGGTTCGGCGAGCTCGACGAACCACAGACCGAAGGGCAGCTGCGGGTGCGTGCGCTCGAGCCCGAGCTGGTCTGGCTCACCCACGAGCACGAGCCCTGGCGCCCCCGCGCCGCCTGAGAAATCAGGAGGCCACGACCGCCTCCGGCTCCTGCTGAGCCGCCGCCGGATCCATCCACATGACCTGCCAGCCGTGGCCGTCGAGGTCGAAGAAGCTGCGCGAGTACATGAACCCCTGGTCCTCGGCGCCGTCGGCCTCGGTGCCACCCGCGGCGATCGCGGCGGCACCGATCGTGTCGACCTCCTCGCGAGAAGACGCGCTGAAGGAGTAGAGCGCCAGCGCGTGCGTGGTGGCATCGGCCATCAGTCGATGCGAGAACTGGGCGAACGTCTGGTGGCTGAGCAGCATGACGGAGGCCTGCTCGCCGACCTGCATGCAGGCGGCGGTCTCGCCGGTAAACGCCGGGTCGAAGCTGAACCCGAGGCTCGCGAAGAACGCCTTGCTTCGCTCGAGATCCGCGACGGGGATGCTCACGAACAGCGTGCGGTCAGATGGCGTGGGAGTGGTCATGGTGGGTGAGACCGGCCCGGCCGACAGAACTCATCGGTCGGGTGGCACCCGTCACGGCGCCTGCGGTCGGAACGGCCGCATCTCATGGTGGTCCGGGCCGACGATGCCGTAGCTGGATTCGGGTACCTCGTTCCACACCCCGGGGACGTCGCCGAGGGGCTCGGAGACGATGAGCCGCGCGTTGTCCGAGAACTCCGCGTAGAGCGCTCGAGCGGGGTACAGCTTGCGCAGCGTCGGCACGTCGGTGGTGTAGAAGAGCGACCGGGAGTGCTTCTCGCTCGAGTACCTGAACGCCCAGATCGTCTCGCCGTCGGTGGTGGCGATCGTGCCCTGGAACGGGTTCGGCACGCCGTGCTGAGCGGCGACCGCTTCGACGAGCCCGATCGCCTGCTCGACCGCGGCCGGGGGGTCGTCCTGGAGGCCGAGGGTGAGGGCGAGGAAGAACAGCACCTCGGTGTCGGCCTGGCCGCGGATCAGCGGATACAGCGACGGGTCGACGGCGAGGACCAGGTCGCGCTTGATCTTCGCGAACTCGTTGATGTAGCCGTTGTGCATGAACAGCCACTTGTCGTGGCGGAAGGGGTGGCAGTTGGTCTGCTGCACCGTGCTGCCGATCGCCGCGCGGATGTGCGTGAAGAACAACGGCGACCGGATGTGGCCGGAGATCTCGCGGAGGTTGTCGTCGTTCCAAGCCGGCTCGGTGCTGTGGAAGACGCCCGGCGTGTCCGCGGTGCCGTACCAGCCGACGCCGAACCCGTCGCCGTTGGTCGGCTCCGCCCCGAGCTTGGAGGACAGGCTCTGGGCGACGAGGGAGTTGGGTCCTTCGTAGAGCGCTTCCCGGATCAGGATCGGGGAGCCGGAATATGCGAGCCATCTGCACATGTCGGCGGATACGATCGCACGCGCATGAGCATTGGGAGCCGCACCGCGCGAGGCAGCCTGTCGTTCGAAGCCATCCTGGACGCCGCCGAGAAGGAGTTTCTCGCTCACGGCTTCGATCGAACTCGGGTCGACGACATCGCCAGGGCCGCCCACGTCGGCGTCGGAACGGTCTACCTGCACTTCGAGAACAAGGACGGCGTCTACGGCGCCGTCATCCTCCGCGGGCAGGACATCATGCTGAACCAGTACCTGCTCCCGATCTTGCGGCTCGATCTCCCCCCGTGGCAGCGGATCGAGCGGTGGTGCCGTGCGTACATGCGCTTCTTCGAAGAGCATGAGCCACGCGCGCGCATGATGGCCTCGCTCGCGTACGGCGAGCACACCTCCCGGGCGCCTGCCGCGATCCACGACGCCTTGCGCGAGAACATCACCCGCTTCAACGACGAGTTCGTCGCAGTCTTCAAGGAGGCGGAGGAGGCCGGGCAGCTCAGCGGCGCCGATCCACTCGCCGCCAGCCGGTTCGTGTGGAGCGCCGTCTACGGGATCTGCATGACAAACGCCCGTCACACCTTCCTCCAGTTCGACTCCGAGCGGCTGCGCGGCGTCCTGGACGCCGGGATGCTCTTGATGGGCGCAGGCGACCCCGGTTCGAAGCGGCTTCTTCACGAACCGGCGTAGCCTTCGCCGCATGACGACTAAGGCTGCCTTCACCGAGCAGGAGTGGGATCTGGTCCGCGGCGCGCCGCCGACGGCGGGGTTGCTCGTGATCACCGCGAGCCATGGCGGGATGATGCGCGAGACGTTCGAGATGGCGAAGGTCTACGCCGAGGCACGCCAGGTGCACGGAGAGAGCGAGTTCCTCGACGAGCTCGTCTCGAGCAAGCCGAAGGCGGAGAAGCCGTCGGTCCACTCGGCCGACGAGCTCAAGGCGCACACCGTCCAGCTGCTGGGTGAAGCGGTGGCGAAGGTCGGCGAGAAGGCGACGCCCGCGGAGCTCGAGGACTACCGCGCCTTCATCCTGACGCTGACCGAACGCGTGGCGAAGCGCCACAAGGAGGACGGCGTCGACATCAGCGAGGCCGAGCAGGCCGCGATCGATGACGTGCGAGCCGCCATCGGCGGCGCGGCTGCCTGAGCCTCACCCGCGCGGAAAACCCGCTCCCGCGACCGTGCTTGCTACCGATGGTCGCGCGCGGTCGCGACCGTACGATCGCGGTCGAAAAGGAGGCACACGACATGCAGAAGATCAAAGTCGCTGCCGACGAGTTCCTCGCCCTGAAGCGCGTCGCGGTCACCGGCGTGTCGCGCAGCCCGAAGGATCACGGCGCGAACTTCGTCTACCGGCGCTTCCGCGACCGCGGGTATGAGGTGTTCGCCGTCAACCCGAACGCCGACGAGGTCGAGGGTGACCGGTCCTACCACGACCTGCGCGAGATCCCCGGCGGCGTCGAGGCGGTCGTCATCGGCACGAAGCCCGAGACCGCCGACGACACCATGCAGGAGTGCGCCGCGCTCGGCATCAAGCACGTCTGGATGCACCGCGGGCCCGGCGAGGGGAGCGTGTCCCCGACGGCCGCCGCCTACGGACGTGAGCACGGGATCGAGGTCATCGACGGCGGGTGTCCGTGCATGTTCGGCCCGACCGCCGATCGTGGGCACAAGGTCATGTGCGGCATGCTCAAGCTGTCCGGCAACGTGCCGCGACAGGTCTGACGCCCGGCGGCGTCACCGCCGGCGAAAGCCGCGGTCCGGCGCCGGGTCGAGCGGGCTCGGCGGCAGACCGGGCGGCGGCTCCTCGAGGTTGTAGTCCGACGGCGCGATGTCGTTGGGCGCATCGGGGTGGAAGAGCGCCGCGAGCAGCTGGGCCTGGCCGCGGCCGACGCCGAGCTCGCCCATGCCGCCGTTGTACATCTGGATGCCGGCGGACTCGCAGTGCGCGTACAGCCGGCTCAGCTCCTGCAGACGCCCGACGCGACACGGCTTGACGTTGACGATCTGCACCGCGATGGGGAGCTCGCCGATCGACTCGACGGACGTGATCGGCGCGTCGTAGGAGACACGCTCGGCGATCGGGGTGAGGAGCTCGAGCACGGCGGGATGGTCGTGCGGATCCTCGAAGACGGCCTCGGTGAACGTGGCGACCGTCCGCTCGTACATCGCCAGCAGCGCCGCCTCGTCCTCGACCTCGAGGTCGTACTTGCCCTTGAAGTCGATCGTCGCGACGCCCTCGACGGCCGCGATCCGGTCCATGATCTCCTGGGTCCACGACGGCGCGACGTCGAGCTTGAAGCCGACCGTCGGCTGCAGCGCCCGGCGGTTGGCGACCTTGTCGATGGCCGGCGGATCGCCGAGCCCGAACGAGTTGACGAACGTCAGGGGCTGCGCGGTGCGACCGAGGACCTCGGGCAGGTTCGTCCCCGACTGGCGCAGCGCGAGATCGAGCGCGGCGGACTCGAACGTCCAGCGGCGCCAGTTGCGCTCCAGGTCCCACTCGGGCGGCTCGGGCCACATGTCGATCGTGTCGAGGTGGGCGAGGAAGTCGGCGAGCGTCGGCCATTCGCCGAGCACCGGGAAGTCGCTCGCGCGCAGGCCGTCCTGGGTCGCCGGC
Source organism: Solirubrobacteraceae bacterium (assembly GCA_016462625.1). The sequence continues at coordinate 22,703 of JAEMSV010000049.1, forward strand.
ATGCCGACCTGCTCGCCGACGCCCTCCTCGTCACGGCCCTTGAGCCGCAGCTGCGTCGTTGAGAAGTCCTCGCGCTCGGTCGGTCCGTTCGGGAGCAGCACCTCGAACGAGGACGACTCGATCGCGATCGGGAGGTCCTTCACAGCGGTCCAGAAGTCGGTCATGCGCAGGCCTTCTCTATTGGTTGATGCGGCGCCCGCAGAGGGCTATCCTCGCGCCACCTCCAGCTGCAGAGAGGACGGTGGGTATGAGGATGCCCGGATACACCGCAGAGCGTGCAGTCGGTCGAGCACGATCGTCCTACACGCCGGCGCAGCACACCGTCGCCGGCGGTGACGCGATCGCCCCGCAGTCGATCCTCGGCCGCGGCGGCAGGAACCAGCCGCCCGGGTATTGCGACCCGACGTGCCTCTGTGTCACCGCGGAAGGCTGCCCGTGCTGCACGCAGCTCCCGCCGTCCGAGCTCCTGGGGCGGGTGAAGCGATGACGCTCCCGCGTTTCACCGCCGAGGCCGGGTTGCGCGGCAACGTCGATCGGTACGGCGGCGCCAGCGACACGGCTGCGGGCCCCGCGCGCGAGCGCATCACCCCCGCCAGCGGCATCAGCATCTTCTGGGGCAGCGACTGCACCTCCGACTGCATCGCGGCGCCGGTGACCGGTGGGTGGTGCTGGTGCTACGAGACGCACTGATGGCCCTCCCCGGATTCACCGCGACCGCGTCCTGCGAGCGCACCCCGAGGGGGTACGCAAGCGGGCGGCGGGCTGACGGAACACGACGCCGCGCCGGCGCGATCAGCCCGGCCGAATTCAACTGCGACCAGTACGCGGGCGGGACCGTCTGCACCTGCGACGGGATCGACAACTGCATCCACATGTTCGGCACCGGGACGTGCTCGGCGGCCGCCCAGTGCGATGCGGGCCTCGGGCCCGGCCACCCGGTCTGCGGGTGCATCGCGAATTGACCCAGGCGCTGGCCTCCACGACATCTCCCGCGCTGGACCTCGTCGGCCTCGGTCCGCTCATGGGGCTCAGCGCGGGCAGCCCGGAGGTCGGCATCGGGCTCGTCGACGGGCCGGTCGCCATCGGCCACCCCGATCTCGCCGGGGCATCCATTCATGCGGTCGGCGCGGGCGGCTCGGCCTGCCGGCGGTCCGGGAGCGAGGCGTGCGTGCACGGGACCCACGTGGCCGGGATCCTCGCGGCGCGACGGGGCTCGGCGGCACCGGCGATCGCGCCGGCCTGCACCCTGCTCGTGCGCCCGATCTTCGAGGAGGCCAACGCCGACGGCACGCTCCCGCTCGCGACGCCGGACGACGTCGCCCGGGCGATCGTGGAGTGCGTCGACGCGGGGGCGCGGATCATCAACCTCAGCGCCGCGACGGGCGAGCCGACGATCCGGGTCGAGGCGAGCCTGCGCCATGCGCTCGACCACGTCATGCGCCGCGGCGCACTCGTCGTCGCGGCCGCGGGCAACCAGGGGACCCTCGGAAGTTCGGAGATCACCCGCCATCCCGGGGTCATCCCCGTCGTCGGCTACGACCTCGAGGGACGCCCGATGGCGCACTCGAACTTCGGGCGATCGGCGGGCAGGTGGGGTCTGGGCGGTCCGGGCGCGGGGATCGTCAGCCTCGATGCGGTCCCGCGGTTCGGCACGAGCTTCGCGGCTCCGTTTGTCGCCGGCACGCTCGCGTTGCTGTGGTCGCTGTTCCCAGATGCGGACGCGGCACGGCTGCGACGCGCGCTGTCGCACGGCCTGCGGCGGACGACCGTGATCCCGCCGCTGATGAATGCGCAGACCGCTCATGAGGCTCTGAAAAGTGGGCTTCAGTGAGTCAGGATTGGCGACTTGACGGCGCTGAGAACAGCGGCGTACGCTCGCTGCGTGGACGCTGAAGAAGTAGCACTAGCGGACCGCAGTACTCAGGACTCCGTGGTCAATCCTGCGGAGACGCCCGCTGAGTCCGCGACGGCGCCCGCCGTCGCCGCCCCGGTCGCGCCGCCCGAGCCCCTGCCGGTTCCCGGACCGTCGTTCGTGTACGCACTCGGACAGATCGACGCGCGGTTCCCGAGCATGTCGATCGAGAAGGAGTTCGCGCAGGTCGTGGCGGGCACCGACTTTGGCGGGCTCACGGACCGCGAGACCCTGAAGGGCACGATCGCCAACCCCGAGAACCGCTACCTGGCGCGCAGCCTGTGCTGGGTCTTCGAGATCGAGGGGCTCGAGACGTACATCCTCGTCCCGCGCGACCCGCGCGACCTCGACCTGTTCGTCGACGCCTACCGCGCCGAACCGCGCCGTGACGATCTCGATGTCGTCATCGGCGTGCGCAGCGGCCTGGCGCCGCCGGAGATGTGCAATGGGCTCGCGCTCCCGGTCGTCGTCGTCGACCAGCTCTACTCCTTCGACCGCGACGTGCTGGTCGACGCGATTCCGAAGCCTGACTCGGTCCCCGCCAAGGACGAGGCGAAGTTCCGCAAGGCTGCCGGCGCGCTGTTCGACCAGCTCACGCAGCTGGCCGACAACGCAGGGTCGATCGACGAGCACCGCGCGCTGAACTACCTCACCGTGCGCTATCCGCGCATCTACGCGGTGACGACCGAGCAGTACAACCGCAACTTCGCCTTCACCGGAGTGCAGGTCGCGCCGTCGCCCCTCAGCGGGGTGCGCACGGTCGTCGACGTCGTCTTCTCCTACACCCACCGCGAGACCGACGTGATTGAGAAGCAGTTCGTCCGCGTCGACGTGACCGAGCAGTTCCCGTTCCTGGTCACCAAGATGTCCCCGTTCTACGACCGATGACCGGACGGCCCGACAGCGGGTCGCAGGACGTCGGGCGCACGCCTCGCGCCGTCCGGCTGCCGGTGTTCGTGTCCGACGAGCCGGTCGGGCTGGGCGACGTCCTCAAGCGCGCGACGTCGTCGATCGGGATCAAGCCGTGCGGCGGTTGCGCGGACCGCGCGGCGCGCCTGAACCAGCGGGTCGCGTTCACGGGGCGCGGCAAATGATGCGACGAGGAAGGCTCCCGACATGACGCTTCCGAGCTTCACCGCCGACGCTGCGTGCGTCATCACCCCGGCGGGTCCCTCCACGATCCTCATCACGGAGGGCAAGGACCTCTGGTGCTGCGAGCCCTGCGGCACGGGGAACTACCCGGGAACGCACCTCTGGTGCTGCGGGGACAAGCCCTGCGGGAGCGCACCCGGCCCCGCCTCGGGCTGGCTGCCGACCACGCTGCGCGCGTAGTCAGATCGGCCCGCCTCGGCGCCGGTTGAGCGCCTTGGACACACGTCGGAGACCAGGCAATTTCCGCCCAGAACGCGAGTACAGTCGGGGAGATGCAGAGCGCTCCCGCCGGCCTGGTCTCGCGCATCGCCGAGCGGCTGCCCCACGGTGGCACGATCGATGACGAGCACTGGAACGCGCGCCATCACGTGCTCACCCTCGTGGTCTGGGCCCACGTCCCGGCGCTGCTGATCACCGGCCTGCTCGTCGGCGCGAGCGTGACCCATTCCGTGGTGGATGCCCTGGTCGTGGTGCCGTTCGCGCTGCTGGCCCAGGTCGACCGGTTCCCCCGGCGGGCGCGAGCCATTCTCGTGACCCTCGGGCTGCTGACCTCATCCGCGGCGCTCGTGCATCTCACCGACGGCCTGATCGAGTCGCATTTCCACTTCTTCGTCGTGGTGGCGGTGCTCGCGTTCTACGAGGACTGGGCGGTCTACGGGGTCGCGGTCCTCTACGTCCTCGCGCACCACGGGATCGCGGGCACGATCGAGCCGGAGGCGGTGTTCGGCACGAGCCACTCCGGAGAGCCGTGGCGCTGGGCGGCCGTCCACAGCGCGTTCATCTTCGCCGCGGCGGCAGTGAGCATCCTGATGTGGGGGGCCAACGAGCGGACCCGAGGTCGCGAGCATGAGCATGCGCGCGCACGCCGCGACGTCGAGCTGGAGTTCCACGCGCTCGTCGACGGGCTCGTGCCCGACGAGGTGCCGAGTGTGCCCGGGGCAGAGGTGGCGACGATGTACATGCCGGGCTCGGGGAGCGTCGGCGGCGACTTCTACGAGGTGCTGGCCCTCGAGGAGGGCCGAATGGCGGTGGTGGTGGGCGACGTGATGGGGCACGGACCCAAGGCTGCGGCGCTCGGCACCGAGATGCGGCATGTCGCCCGGTCATGCCTGCTCGATGGACTCGGGACCGCCGCCACGATGTACCGGCTGGATCGGTGTGCCTCGAGCGAGCGGACGGCCACGGCGGTCGTGCTCATCCTCGAGCCCGCCGAAGGGCGCATCCGCTGGTGCCGGGCGGGGCACGTGCCGGCCGTGATCTGCGAGCGCTCAGGCAGCCGGACGCTGCTGGGTGCGGGCAACGCCCTGCTGATCGGCGAGGGTGGGCCGTTCACCGAGCATCAGCGCGCGCTCCCGGCCGGAGGCGCGGTGGCGGCGTTCACCGATGGCGTGATCGAGCGCCGCGGGCGCGACGTGCTTCAGCGGATCGACCGGCTCGCCGACGCGATGTGGCGCCTGTCGCCCCTGGAGCTCGTCGTGCAGGCGCGAGCGGCGCTCGCCGCCGACCCCGAGCGCGACGACGACGCCGCGCTGGTGGTCGTCCGGCTGATCGCCGAGCCCGGCAGCGACGCCGTCGACGCGTCGGCGTCGGGCGGCGCGCTCGAGCGGGCGTGACCTACTTCGGCGGCATCCGGATGGCGCCGTCGAGCCGCACGGTCTCGCCGTTCATGTACGGGTTCTTGAGGATCTCGA
>JAEMSV010000156.1 GCA_016462625.1 Solirubrobacteraceae bacterium
TCGTGCGGGTGGGGGAGGACGACGTCACCGTCCGCGTGCCGATCACGAGTGTGATCGGTGACCGCCGCCTCGGGGCGATGTCGGCGCGCGCACACCTGCGCGAGCAGGGGTCATGACGGGGCAGGGCGAGCACGGGCAGTCGACGATCGAGGTGCTGGCGCTCCTGCCGCTGCTGCTCGCCATCGTCCTCGCGGTCGCGCAGCTGCTGGCGGCGGGCATGGCGCGTGAGCAGGCGGGAACGGCCGCGCACGCCGGGGCGATGGCGATCCTCCAGGGTGAGGACCCCGAGGACGCCGCGCGGGAGGCGCTCCCGGCGTGGTCGCGCAAGCGGCTCGCCGTGCGGGTGCGGGGCCGGCAGGTGCGGGTCACGCTGCGTCCTCCGTCCGTGGTGCCGTCGCTCGCCGAGCGGCTGACGGCCACGGTCTCGGCCGACGCCGGGCCGGCGCGATGAGCACGTGGCGAGCGCTCACCGACTTCTTCGTCGCGCCGGCGGTGGACGGGCCGCCGGTCGCGCCACCATCGGCGCCGGCGGTGCATGCGGCGGCGGGGTCTCAGCCGACGGTCGGGCTGCTGTGCCCGGCCCGGTCGGCGGCGACGCTGCCAGCGGTGGTCGCGATCCGCCTGGCGCGCCGGGGGTCGGTCGCCCTGGCGCTCGTGTGGACCGGCGGCACGCCGGGAGCGGGTGGTCGTGCCGCGCGCGGAACCCGCGGGGCTCGACGTCTCGCGCAGGACCTCGAAGGGCGCGGCGTTACGGCGCGGGCGGCGGGCCGGGCGGTCCTGGTCGACCTGCCGGCGGAGCCGCTGCTCGCCGTCGCCGAGATCGGCGCCGCGCAGGCGGTCGCACCGGACGTGGCCTCCGTCCTCGTGCTGACCGGCCCGCGCGACGACACGCTGGAGCACCTGCTCGCCCAGTGCGACGTCGTGCTCGTGGCGGACGCCCCGGGCGTGCCCGATGCCCTGTCGGCCCTCGCGGTCGCGGGCCTGCAGGAGCGCGGGCTCGCGGCACGGGCCTGCGCGCTGCCGTCGCCACGCACCGCGGCGCTGACCCTTCGGACGGGTGCGCTGACACCGGGCGCCCGCCGTCTCCTCGATGGCGCGCTGGAAGGCGTCGCATGACGGGCTGGCGATCCGAAGGCGGCCAGGCCACGATCCTCCTCATCGGCGTGATCCTCGCGATCGTGTGCGGTGCGATCGTGCTCGGTGGCGTCGCGCGCGGCATCGGCGCGCGCAGTGATCACCAGCGCGCGGCCGACCTCGCCGCGCTCTCCGCGGCGAAGGAGATGCACGCGCGCTTCGGCGGGTTGTTTGCGACAGGGGGAACCCATGTCGAGCTGACGGCCTACCGTGCGGCGGCGGTCACAGCAGCCCGCGAGACGGCGCGCCGGAACGGCATGGAGGACGTGCGGGTCACGTTCCCCGAGGGCGACAGCTTCGCCCCGGTGCGCGTCCGGGTCCTCGTGGGCGACGCGATCGAGATCGGCGCGGAGCGGTCGCCGCATACGGCGCGGGCAGAGGCCGAGCTGGCGCCCCCGGCCGACGTGACGTTCGTGGATGGCGGTGAGGGCGGGTACGACGGCCCGCTGGCGACGCGACAGGGGAAGCGGATGCGCCCCGACGTCGCGATCGCCTTCGACCGGATGTTCGCCGCGGCGCGGGCGGACGGCATCTCGCTGATGATCAACAGCGCGTACCGCAGCAACGCCGAGCAGGCGCGACTGTTCGCGCAGAACCCGGACCCGCGGATGGTCGCGCCGCCCGGCAAGTCGCTGCACCGGCTCGGGACGGAACTGGACCTCGGGCCGCCCGGCGCCTACGGGTGGCTCGCGGCGAACGCCAAGCGGTTCGGCTTCGTCCAGCGCTACAGCTGGGAGCCGTGGCACTACGGCTTCACGCGCAACGCCGGCTCGACCTCGGTCGGGTACGGCAAGGGCGGGCGTGGGACCGGCAAGGGCTCGCTGCTCGGTGGTGACGGCAAGCGGGCCGGCACGCTGCCGTCGTTCGTCCCCGCGCGGTTCGCGCCGATGCTGTCGAAGGCCGCCCAGCGCTGGAACGTCGGTGCGGCGCTGCTGGCTGCGCAGATCTACGCGGAGTCGAACTTCAACCCGTATGCGCGGAGCGGGGCAGGCGCGCAGGGCATCGCGCAGTTCATGCCCGGGACCGCACGGGCATACGGGCTGGAGAACCCGTTCGACGCTGAGGCCGCGATCGACGCACAGGCCCATCTCATGCGCGATCTGCTGCGGCAGCTCGGCTCGGTCCCGCTGGCGCTCGCGGCGTACAACGCAGGACCCGCGCCGGTACAGCGCTGCGGGTGCGTCCCGGCGATTCCCGAGACGCGCGCGTACGTCGCCAAGATCCTGGGGCTCCTCGGCGGAGCCGGGGAACTGCCGATCGGCGGCGGGCTCGAGGTCCGTCTCGTGGCGTGACTCTCGCGATCCGGCCGCGCAAGCGCGCTACGGTCTCGGGATGGAGCGCACTCTGATGACGGCGGAAGGGCTCGAAGAACTTCGCGCCGAGCTCGAGCGGCTGGAGACGACCGAGCGGTACGCGATCGCGGAGCGCATCCGCATCGCCCGCGAGTGGGGCGATCTCAAGGAGAACGCCGAGTACCACGACGCGAAGAACGCCCAGGCGCACCTGGAGACGCGGATCCTCGTTCTCCGCCAGCGGATGGACACGGCGGAGGTCGTCGAGATCACCTCGGGCGACACCGTCGGCTTCGGCTCGACCGTCGTCGTCCGTGACGAGCAGACGGACAAGGAGACCACCTACCGCCTCGTCGCTTCCCGGGATGCCGACGCAGGCAAAGGGCTGATCTCGATCGAGTCGCCGGTCTCCGCGGCGCTGCAGGACAAGCGCGCTGGCGACGTCGCGATCGTCACCACGCCGCGGGGCGAGCGGCGGCTGCACGTGGTGTCCGTGTCCTGAATACCGGCCTCGCCCGGACGTTCGTACGGACATCCGTATGACGTTCGTATGTATTGCCCTCAAGCATCTCCCGCGTACGCCCGACTGAATGGGTGCCATGGAGGCTTCTTTCGTCGCAACGGACTGCGGCGCTTGGCGGGACGCGATCGATGCTGGTGTCGCGGCCGACGTCACGCGCGCAATCGACCAACTCGCTGAGTTCCCCGTCCTGGACGCAACCGTCCAGCGCATCCTTCAGCTCTGTGATGAGCCGGATGCCACCACTGCGGACCTCGTCGGCGCTCTCGAGCGCGACCAGAGCTTCGCCGTCAATCTCTTGCGGTACGCGAACTCCGCCGCACTCGCTCGGCCCATCCGGGCCAAGACCGTCCGCCAGGCGGTGATGCTCGTCGGGCGTCGCGCCCTGCGCCGTCTCTCGCTGGAGGCCGCGACCTTCCGCTTCCTCGAGCGCGCCCCCGGCAACGGCGGCACCGTGCGCGGTCAGCTCCACCTGCACGCCGTCTCGGTCGCCGTGACGTCCGCGCTCGCGGCCGACATGGCCCGCGTCCGCGGCGAGGCGCCGCACCTCGCGGGCCTGCTGCACGACATCGGCAAGCTCGTCCTGCCGATCGCCTTCGGCGAGGAGGCCATCGAGGACATCACGCGTGAGCATCCCAGCGGCCAGGGCCGCGTGGCGCTCGAGCGCGAGCGCCTGGGCATCGACCACGCCCTTGCCGGTGCCCTGCTGGCCGAGCGCTGGGGCTGCGCCCCGGAGGTCGTCGAGGCCATCGCCTTCCACCACGGCGGCCAGACCGGCATCGCCGTGCCCACGCCCGAGATCGCCTGCGTCCAGCTCGCCAACGGCGTCGCGGACATGCTCAGCGGCGGCGAGGCCGACATCCCGCTGCTCGAGGCCGCACTCGCGGTGCTCGATCTCGAGACGAGCGCGCTCGACCGGCTCGCCGAGGCGGCCAGCACGCCGCTCGGCGCGGTCGCCAGCGGGCGTCTGGGTGAGCAGATCGCCGACACCTCGTCGCTGGTCCAGGACGACGACCTCACCGGCCTGGCGAATCGCCGTCACTGGCTGCAGACCGTGCGCGGCGAGCTCACCGAGCGCGGGAGCGGTGCGGTGCTCGTCGTCTCGGTCGGAGGCCTGGCCGACGTCACGCGGATCCACGGCTACGGGGCCGCGAACCTGGTCCTGACCGAGGTGGCCCGTGTCGTCTCGCGGCACGGTCTCGGCGGACGGATCGGCGGCGTGGTCCTGGGCGTCTGGATCGACGGCGGGAGTGAAGCGGCACTCGCCGCGAGCGACCAGATCATGGCCGAGGTGGCCGCGGCGGAGCGCGAGGGCGCCCCGGCCGTCGACCTGCATCTCGGCTACGCCTGCGCCCCGGCCGACGGCACGGATCTCGCGCTGCTGCTCGAGGCCGCGGATGCGGCTTCGGCGCGCGACCGCGACGCCGGGCGCAGCCGTGGCGCGACCGGCCGTCCGGGGATCGAGATCGATCACCGCCGCGCCGCCTGACGCACGGTCCCACGTCCTAGGGTGATCGGCATGGCCGATCGCCCCGTCCGCCGCCCGCTCCTGACCCAGGTCGAGGAGGTCGAGCGCCTGACGCCCGGGATGGTCCGGGTGGTGCTGAGCGGCGCCGACCTCGAGGGGTTCGGCGTCGGCGAGTTCACCGACCACTACGTCAAGCTGCAGTTCCCGCCCGTCGGGGCCGGATACGCCCCGCCGTTCGATCCCGCCGAGATCCGGTCGAGCCGGCCGCGCGAGGAGCACCCGCGCGTGCGGACCTACACGGTCCGCGCGTTCGATCCGGACGCGAACCGCCTGACGATCGACTTCGTCGTGCACGGCGACGAGGGCGTCGCGGGTCCGTGGGCGAACCACGCCAAGCCCGGCGATGCGCTGCAGTTCGTCGGCCCTGGCGGCGGGTACACGCCCGCTGAGGACGCCGACTGGCACCTGATGGTCGGTGACGCCGCGGTCATCCCGGCGATCTCGGCGTCGCTGCGGCGCATCCCCGCCGGCCGGCCGGTGCACGTGCTCATCCAGCTCGACGGTCCCGAGGAGGAACAGCCGCTCGACACGCCGGGTGCGCTGCATCTGCAGTGGCTGCACGAGCGCGGCGACGATGTGCTGGCCCAGGCGGCGCGGGCGATCGACGCGCCCGGCGGTGCGGTGCATGCCTTCGTGCACGGTGAGGCCGCGTCGGTCCGCGCGGTGCGGCGGCACCTCATCGTCGAGCGCGGCGTCCCCAAGGAGCAGCTCTCGGCCTCGGGCTACTGGCGCCGCACGCGCACCGACGAGCAGTGGCGCGAGGACAAAGCCGAGTGGAACCGGCTCGTCGAGGAGGACGCGGCGGCGGCCTGAGCCGCACCTATCCTCGAGGGGTGGCCACGGAAGAGCAGCTCAGCCGCGGGGAGCGCCTCAAGCGGCAGCGCAGGACCCTGCCGGACGGGCCCGGCGTCTACCTCATGCGCGACGAGCGCGGGCGGGTCATCTACGTCGGCAAGGCCAAGTCGATCCGCAAGCGGGTCAACAGCCATTTCTCCAAGCCGGTGACGCGCGGGGCCAAGGACATGGTCAGCGAGATCGACCACATCGAGTTCATCCTCGTCAGCAGCGAGTCCGAGGCGCTCCTGACCGAGCAGAACTTCATCAAGCAGTACCGGCCGCGCTTCAACATCCGGCTGCGCGACGACAAGTCGTATCCGTTCATCGCGATCTCGATGGACGAGGACTACCCGCGCGTCTACTTCACGCGTGAGCGCCACCGCAAGGGCCGCCTGTACTTCGGTCCGTACTCCAACGCGAAGCGCGTGCGGAACACGCTCGACCTGCTCGGCAAGATCTTCCTGTACCGCTCCTGCAACGGCGCGGAGCCCGGCCGGCGCAGCGGTTCGCCGTGCCTGGACTACTACATCAAGCGCTGCGGGGCGCCCTGCGTGGGGTACGTCACCAAGGAGCAATACCGCGAATCGATCGACGGTGTCGTGGACTTCCTCCAGGGCCGCTACAAGGACATCGAGCGCGACCTCGAGGCGAAGATGCAGGCCGCTGCGGCCGCGCAGGAGTTCGAGCAGGCGGCGCTGGAGCGCAACCGCCTGCGCGCCGTCAAGGATCTCCTCCAGCGCCAGCGCGTCGCCAACGAGTCGGTCGGCACGCTCGACGCGGTGGCCGTCGCGGTGAACGGGGTCGATGCGAACGCCCAGGTCTTCCAGGTCCGCGACGGCGTCCTCTCGGACCGCCAGTCCTTCTACCTCGCGAACGAGAGCGAGGGCAGCGTCGCCGAGGTCATCGAGGAGTTCCTGCTGCAGTTCTACGGCGGGGCCCTGTCGATCCCCGCGCAGATCGTGATCCAGCTCGAGCTGGAGGACGACGAGGTCCAGGCCATCGAGGAGCTGCTCGGCGAGCGGCGTGGCGGCCGGGTCGAGCTGCGCCGGGCCGAGCGCGGCGACAAGCGGCGGATCCTCGAGCTCGCCGAGCGCAACGCGAAGCTCGCGCTCGATCAGGAGAAGCTGAAGGTCGAGCGCCAGCGCCAGCAGCGCGTCGAGGCGCTCGACGAGCTGCAGCGCGAGCTGGGGATGGACACGCTCCCGATCCGGATCGAGTGCTTCGACATCTCGAACCTCATGGGAACGAACACCGTCGCGTCGATGGTCGTCTTCGAGGGCGGCGTGCCGAAGAAGAGCGACTACCGGCGGTTCAAGGTCCGCGGCACCGAGGAAGGCGTCCCGGACGACTTCGCGTCGATGGAGGAAGTGCTCGGCCGACGGATGGCGCAGTTCGAGGCCCAGCAGGACCTCTCGCCGCACGATCCCAAGCGCAACGAGTCGTTCGCGTCGCTGCCGAGCCTGATCGTCATCGACGGCGGCCCCGGCCAGCTCTCGGCCGGCATGCGCGCGCTCGAGGGCTTCCGCGAGCGCGGCGTGACGATCGTCGGCCTGGCGAAGAAGCTCGAGGAGGTGTGGTTCCCCGGGCAGCGCACGCCGCTGGTGCTCCCGCACGACACGAACGCGCTCCAGCTCCTGCAGCGCGTCCGCGACGAGGCGCACCGGTTCGCCATCACGCACCACCGTCAGCGCCGCGACAAGCAGATGAACTCCTCGGTGCTCGACGACCTGCCGGGCATCGGGCCGGTGCGCAAGCGGACGCTGCTGAACCACTTCGG
>JAEMSV010000323.1 GCA_016462625.1 Solirubrobacteraceae bacterium
GCATCGCGTAGTGCGCCTGCGCCTCGGCCATGTAGACGACCGACGTGTGCCCCAGACCCGCGTTGGGGCCGAGCAGCAGGAAGAGGTTCGGGAAGCCGGCGACCGTCGTCGCGCGATGCGCCTCCATGCCATCGGCCCAGTGCTCGCTCAGCGAGCGGCCGTCCGCATCGAAGATGTGATGGGCGATCGGAACGTCGGTGACCTCGAAGCCCGTGCCCAGGATGATCGTGTCGACCTCGCGCTCGATCCCGTTGCGCGAGATCACGGTGTTGCCGCGCACCTCGGCGAGGCCGTCGGCGATCACCTCGACGTTGGGCTGGTCGAGGGCACGCAGGTACGTGTTGCTGAGGAGCAGGCGCTTGCAGCCCGGCTTGAACGTGGGGGTCAGGGTGCGGCGCAGCTCCGGGTCGCGGACCTGGGCGCGCAGGTGGACCCTGCCGATCGTGGCCACGACCGGTGCGAGGAACGGGTAGCGCATGGGCAGCGCCGCAGCCTCGCGCGCCCAGTAGACGGCGCGACGCATCAGGCGCTGCGTGCCCGGAACCCGGCGGAACACGAAGCGCTCGACCGCGGTGATCGGCCGGTCGGTGCGGGGCAGGACCCACGGCGCGGTGCGCTGGAAGACGTGCATCTGCCCCACGCGTGACTGGATCTCCGGGATGAACTGGATGGCGCTCGCCCCCGTGCCGACCACGGCGACCCGCTGGCCCGTCAGGTCGTGATCGTGGTTCCAGCGCGCGGAGTGGAAGAGCGTGCCCTCGAACTCGGCCAGGCCGGGGATCTCGGGAAGCTTGGGCTCGGTCAGCGGGCCGGCCGCGCTGACGAGCGCGCGGGCCGCGAATGCGCCCAGGGGCGTGGTGATCTGCCACCGCGACGTCGCCGGGTCCCAGGTGGCGCTCTGGAGCTCGTGCCCGAAGCGGATGTGGTCGGTGAGGCCCTCGTCGCGGGCGACCCGCTGGAGGTACGACCAGATCTCCGGCTGAGGCGAGTACGTGCGCGTCCAGTCCGGGTTCAGGGCAAACGACAGCGAGTAGAGGTGCGATGGGACGTCGCACGCGCAGCCCGGGTACGAGTTGTCGCGCCAGCACCCCCCGACGTCCTGCGCACGCTCCAGAATCGCGAACGTGCGACGTCCTTCACGCTTCAGGCGGGTACCCATCGCGATCCCGCCGAATCCGGCGCCGACAATCGCGACGTCGATCTCCTCGGCGGGGCCGGTCGCGGACGGGGACGCAAAGGGGGCGTAGGTCATGGGCGTGGGATCCGTGGATGGCGGGATACGACGAAAAGCAACTTACGAGTCCGTAACTTACGCAGGTGTAAGGTGCGTGTCAAGTCCATGAGCACCCGACAGCGCATGACCGCGGCGCAGCGCCGCGACCAGCTCCTCGACGTCACCCGCGACCTCGTTGTCGACCAGGGCTTCGCCGCCGTCTCCATGGAGGCCGTCGCGCGGAATGCCGGGATCACGCGACCCGTCGTCTACGGGCACTTCGCCGAGCTGGGGGCCCTGCTCGATGCGATGCTCGAGCGGGAGTCGTCGCGTGCGCTCTCGCAGCTCGCCGAGGTGCTTCCCGCACCTGGCGGGGACGGGAACCTGCGCGATCGCCTCGCGGGGGCGATGGAGGCCTACCTGCTGGCCGTGCAGTCCTCGCCCGTGACATGGCGCCTCGCGCTCATGCCACCTGACGGCGCGCCGGAGCTCCTGCGCGCCCGGATCGCCGGCGGCCGCGAGAACGTCATCGCGATCCTCACCGAGGTCGTGCGGACGGCCGGCGACGAGGGCCTGGATTCACCGGACCCCGAACTGACGGGACGGATCCTCTCGGCGGTCTCCGACGAGGCGTCCCGCCTCCTGCTGACCGACCCCGAGCGCTATCCGGTGGACCGCCTGATGCGGCACACCGACTGGCTGCTCGCGCAGCTGCT
>JAEMSV010000324.1 GCA_016462625.1 Solirubrobacteraceae bacterium
GGGCTGGTCAGCGGGGCGTCCTCGGCGGCGGCGGTCTTGGCGCCCGTCTTCGCGGAGATCCGGGCCTTCTTCGACGTCGTGCTGGCGGCGGATCCCGGCTTGGGGTCGCGCTTGGGCAGTGCGAGCTCGGCCGCGACTTCCTTCGCGGTCTGCTGCTTCGACGGCTTGGCGACGGCGATCTGGTCGCTGACGCTCTTGAGATGGCCGTACGTGTAGGTGTTGCCGTAGGCGTCGCGCAGGCGGACGAATTTGCCGAGGCGGTCGTTCGTGCCGATCTTGACGATCGTGCCGTCCTGGATGGCGGTCGCCGGGGCGCCGGCCTTCGCGTAGATCTTGATCTGGCGGCGGTTCTCGTTGGAGTCGACCGGGATCGCGGCGTTCTCCCCGACCTTCCTCTTGACTGCGGCCTTGGCCGGGTCGACGGCGTCCGTGTAGGTCGCGGTCGCGTGCAGAGGGAAGAGGCCCTGCGTCAGCCCGGACAGCGAACCGATCAGGTCCGTCGGGAGGCCGGCGATGAGCTTGGCGCGCATGAGGACGCTGTCGACGTACCAGTCGGCGTGGTTGTAGGCGAAGATCGCCTCGCGCAGGTCGGTGTCGGCGTTTGCGGCGCGGAGATACCGGGCCGCGGCGAAGATCGCGTCGACCGGGTTGTACGGGTCCTTCTTGCCGTCGCGGTTCGCGTCGACGCCGTAGGACTTCCACGTCGCGGGCATGAACTGCATCCACCCGAGGGCACCGGCCGAGGACACGTTCGTGTTGCGGCCGTAGTCGGTCTCGATCTCGTTGATCGCGGCGAGGACCTCCCAGCGGATGCCGTACTCGATGCCGGCGGCCTGGTAGATCGGAAGGAGGAAGGGCGGGATGCGGAACTTCTCGATGAAGAAGTTCGGGACGCCGACCGGCGCCGGGCCGGGGACGGCGATCGAGGTGGTGACCTCGCCGGTGGACTCCGCGGCGGCGTCGTCCTCGGCCTTCGCCTTGTCCTTGTCCGAACCCTCACGCTCACCTTGAGACTCTTCAGCCTTCTGCAGCTTCTTCGAGCCGGTGGTGCCCTGGTCGTCCTGCTTGCCGCTCTCGGGCTCGGCGTCGCCGAGGGAGCTGTCCTCGCGCTCGGGCGTCGTGGTCGTCGTCGCCGGCGTGGTGGGCGTCGTCGTGGGCGCGGGCGGCAGCTGGGCGTCAGCCGGCGGCGGGGTGACGTCCTGGACCGAGATGACCTGTGCGCCGACATCGGGCACGGGGATCTGGTCGGCGGGCGTGCCAGGGGCGGCCTGGACGCTCACGGTCAGGGTGCGTCCGTCGGCCAGGGTGAGCAGGAGCGTGCGCGACTCGCCTGTGGCGAAGGACGCCTGCAGGCCAAGCACGGTTGCGAGCAGCACCGCGGCGGTCAGGACAATCAGCAGCTTGCGGGTCATTGGCTATTGAGCCCTCGCACCGACCCCCTGCAGGACCGCCGGGTGGAGAACGGTGGCCACCCTAACAGCACGAGAGGCGTATGGGGGGAAGTTGTCATCCCATCTGGTGCATTGACGCGCCAGACGCCCCCCGGTCTCTCCCCTACAGGCATGTGCGAAGTATCTCAGACCGGGAAATCGGCGCTGCGGCCAAGAACTTGACATTCCCGTGCGTTCGCCAGCACATGAGCAAGCCCTCGCGCGAGTAACACTGACCTGGCGTCGCGCCGCCAGCCACGGCGGCGCAGGTGCACATGGCGGGCCATGGATAAACCTATAGTGGAGGTTGAGGGTATAGCCGGACGGGCCCGTCCACCGTGCCTTCGGTACCGTTCCGTGCCATGAGCGAAGAGGAGACCGAGGGCCTGCGCGACCGCCTGACGCGCCAGAGCGAGGACGCGATCGGCAAGATCGCCCAGGAGCTGCTCGAGAACCCGCTGGTCACCGGGGCGATCGCCCAGGCGTTCAGCGC
>JAEMSV010000157.1 GCA_016462625.1 Solirubrobacteraceae bacterium
GGAGGGGGTGGGTCACGCGGCGATCCTTGCCGATCCGGCTGACGTTTGTCGGCTCTGGACCGACTAACGTCAGCCGCATGTCCGGGCCGACCGTGATTCCGCCCGGTGGCGGCGAGGTCGTCGGCGACTCGCCGGACCGGCGGGTCGAGATCCTCTGCGACCACGAGCGGCTGCACGTGACCTGGTCGCGCTTCGCGGCGGGCCGTGACGGCGCCGACCTGCACGTCCACCGCCACCACGCCGACCACTTCTATGTGCTCGACGGCGAGCTGACGATCCGCCTGGAGGATCGCGAGGTCGCCGTGCCCGCCGGGACGTTCGCGCGCGTGCCGCCGATGGTCATCCACGGCTTCCGCAACGCCAGCGACGCCGACGTCCGGTACCTGAACCTGCATGCCCCGGGCGAGCACTTCGCCCAGTTCATGCGCGGCCTGCGTGACGGCTTCCAGGTCCCGGAGTACGACCAGCACGACCCGCCGGACGAGGGGATCCGGCCTCCGTCGGAGGCGTCGTTGACGAGCGGCGGCGGTGTGCTCTGCGACCACCCCGAGCTGACGGTCCAGGAGCTGGCGCTCGCTCCGGGCACCACGCTGACGGGGTTCGACGCGTGCTTCGCCCTCGATGCCTCGCGCGTCCTCGCGCTTAGGTTCACGTAGGTTCGGGCGTATGGACTTCGCCCACTCCGAGCGCGCGCAGGAGCTGCTGGCGCGCCTGAAGGATTTCCACGACGAACGCCTCACGCCGGCCGAAGAGCCGTACCTGCGTGAGCTGATGAGCCGCGACGACCCGTGGGTCGTGCTCCCGGTCATCGAGGAGCTGAAGGCCGAGGCGAAGGAGCGCGAGCTCTGGAACCTCTTCCTGCCCGGGAAGCTGAGCAACGTCGACTACGCGCCGCTGGCCGAGCAGATGGGCCGCTCGATCATCGCGAGCGAGGTCTCGAACTGCAGCGCGCCCGACACGGGGAACATGGAGGTGCTGATCCACTTCGGCTCCGACGAGCAGAAGGACCGCTGGCTCACGCCGCTGCTGGAAGGGGAGATCCGCAGCGCGTTCTGCATGACCGAGCCCGACGTGGCGAGCAGCGACGCGACGAACATGGAGGCCACGGCGACGCTCGAGGGCGACGAGGTCGTCCTCAACGGCCGCAAGTGGTGGAGCACGGGCGTCGGGCACCCGAACTGCGAGGTGCTGATCTACATGGCGCTGACCGACCCGGAGGCCGACCGCTACCACCGGCATTCGATGGTGCTGGTTCCCCGTGACGCGCCTGGTGTCGAGGTCGAGCGGATGCTCCCGGCGATGGGCTTCCACGACGCGCCCGGCGGCCACGGCGAGGTCTCGTTCACCGATGTGCGGCTCCCGCAGAGCGCGATCATCGGCGGCCCCGGCCAGGCGTTCACGATCGCGCAGGCCCGGCTCGGGCCCGGCCGCGTCCACCACTGCATGCGGCTGATCGGGATGGCGGAGATGGCGCTGGAGCTCGCGTGCAAGCGGGGCACCAGCCGGTCCGCGTTCGGCAAGCCGCTGACCAATCTCGGCGGCAATCGGGAGCGGATCGCCGACGCGCGGATCGCGATCAACCAGGCGCGGCTGCTCGTCCTGCACGCCGCGTGGCTCATCGATCAGGACAGCCCGGAGCGGCTGAACGCGGTGAGTCAGATCAAGGTCGCGGTGCCGAACATGGCGCAGAACGTGGTCGACATGGCGATCCAGCTGCACGGCGGCGGCGGACTGAGCGACGACTTCCCGCTCGCGGCGGCGTGGACGGTCGCGCGCTCGCTCCGGCTCGCCGACGGTCCCGACGAGGTGCACCGCGGGGTCATCGCGCGGCTGGAGCTGGCCCAGTACGGAGCGGGGAAGTGGAGCGGCGCCTAGGAGCGCTGGCGCCAACTGAGGTAAGCGACCATCCCGATCCCGAACAGGATCGCGTAGGCGGCGTCCAGCGGGCCGTCACGGAACATGTGCAACGCCAGGAAGACGACCACGGTGATGAAGGCGACGAGGACCAGCCCCCTCGCGATTGAGCGCACGACATGGTCCCGGCCGAACATTCGGGACAGCGTACGCATCCGCACGCCCCGGATGCGATCGGTCTACGACGGAGGGTGGAGGTCGTAGCGCATGCTGATCGCGCCACTGGCTTCTGTGCGGCTCTTCTCGTACGCGGAGTTGTTGTCAACCCAGCCTCGCGCGGTGTACCAGTCGTGCCGATGGGGGTTGGCATCTGCAACGAGGTAGCGGATGGGGACGACCTCGCCCATATTCAGCGCTAGCCCGGCGACGTACTCGAGGAGCGCAGCACCGTAACCGCGTCGCTGAAACCGGACATCGACGCCGATCATGGCGAGGCGGAGGGCACCGAAGTCGCGCCAGGCCAGGTCGTGGAGCTTCTTCTCGCCGGTGCTGAGTCGCATCTGGCTCAGCACGAGGGCGGCGTACCCGGCAAGTGTCCCGTTCTCGGCCAACACGTAGGTGGCTCCGATGTGGCTCGCGGCGGCGCTCTCCGGTTGGTCGCCGTGGAGATAGTTGTTGACGACCGACTCGCCGCAGTCGAACGCGGCGAGTCTCTGTTTCACGCCGTCAGAGAACGGCGCGCGTAGCGCCCGGAACTCCACGCAAGGGCCCTCGCGCTAGTCGAACAACGCGTTGGCGGGCTCGGACGAGTAGGCGGCGTCGAACGCCTTGACGGCGCTCTCGACGCGAGCAGCCTGCTCTGGGTTCGGCTCGTCCATGGTCGCGGCGAAGCGCTCGGCATCCGCCCCGGTGAATACCACGGGATCCGAGTGCAGCTGCTCGATGGTGGACTTCAGAGCCATAGCGAAAGTGTACGCAGAGTGCCTTTGCGCACGGCCAGTATCGGACAAAATGGGCTTGCGATAAAGCCATCCGGTCAGGCCTGGCCGCACCGGTCTCAGCCGCTAGTACCGCAGCGTCGCCACGATCCCGCCGGCGGCGTCCAGCTCGTCGCTGTCCCGCAGCGCCGACACCAGCGCGTCGGTCTCCACGGCGCGCTCAACCGCCCGCTCGACCACGAGGTCTGACGGCGGCTCGTCGAAGGCGGCGAACGCCGGCGGCGACAGCGCCTCGGCGTCGAGGATGATCGACGGGTCGTAGACGAGGTGGGCGACCTGTCCGGCGACGAGCGCGTCGGCGACCTCCGCCGTCCCGAGGGCGCCGGCCCCGCCGGCCCCCGCGCGGTCCACGGCGTCGCGCATGACCGACAGCGCCTCGACCTCCCAGGCGCTGTCGAGCACCGGCTCGAGGTGGTCGGCCACCGACGCGGCGTCGAGTGGCGTGAGCTGCGCCTCCACCTCCGCGGCGATACGGGCGCGGGTCGGGATCGGCAGCGCCTCCACGAACGGGTCGCCGGTCTTCGGCGCGGCCGCCACCAGCAGGCGCTCCCAGCCCAGGTCGTCCAGTCGCCGGGCGACGTCCTCCGCCGCGCCGCCGAGGAACCGCCGGCGGTGGTCCTCCAGGCGGTTGACGAAGCCGTCGACGTGGCCGACGGTCTGCCCGCCGCGCCCGGGGTTCGCGTGCGCGTACGTCTCGCGGCGGCTCCAGTCGCCGGTCTCCATGACGTAGTGCGAGTTCTCCGGCTCGGTGATGACGCCGCCCTCCCAGTGCAGAAGCCGGACCTCGTCGCCGTCGACCAGGACGATGCCCGTCGGCCGTCCGCGATCGACGATGTCGACGAGCGGCGAGATGAACGGGTGGCGGTCCCAGCGCACGACGTCGTCGCGGATCGGCAGCTGCGAGGGCATCCGCAAGTCGAGCTGGCCGTCGCCGCTGATGAAGACCGAGAGGCTGCGGGCGCGCTCCTCCGCGGGCAGCGCGGGGAGCTCTTCGTCGAGGCGCTCGGCGAGCTCGCGGAGGGCGAGCCGGTCGTCGCGGTTGCCGCTCTCGCCGAGTGACGACTGCAGCTCACGCAGCCCGTTGCGCAGCGCGATGTGCCATGCCGGCTGATGCCGCGTGTTCGCCGGGTCACGCGGATCCGTGCGCAGGTGGGCGCTCAGGACGGGTGTCTCGTGCGCGGTCGTGGCGAGGTCGGCGATCAGGTCGGCATTCGGCGGGGACACGACGGGCATGCTTGCTCCTGGGTTCGGCTCCTGCTCTTCGTGGTGCCCGCGCGCCTTGGCGCGCAACCGCGACACGGCGCCGCCGCATGCACCTGATTTAGTGTCGCCACGATGTCGCGCCGCGCCGCCAAGTCGCCCCGAGGCACCAAGCGGCGCCAGGAGCTCGTCGACACCGCCTTCGCGGTGTTCGTGGAGAAGGGCTACGCCGCCACGAGCGTCGGCGACATCACGTCTCGGCTCGGGCTGACCCACGGCGCGTTCTACCGCTACTTCGACAGCAAGCGGGAGATCCTCGACGAGGTCATCGACGACGGCCTGCAGCGCTTCATGAGCGCGGTCGAGGCCGAGGAGGTGCCTGAGGTGATCCCGTCGGCCGAGGCGTTCCTGGAGGCGTACCGCGAGAACGCGACGCGCGTCTTCGATCTCGTCGGCGAGGAGCCTGGCCTGGCCCGGCTGATCATGCTCGAGGCGACGTCGGTGGACATCGAGCTCACCGAGCGGCTGCTCGGGCTCCTGGACCTGATGTCCGCGCTCACGACGCCCGTCCTCGAACAGGCCGTCCGCGACGGGGTGCTGCGCGAGGACCTCAACACGCAGGTCCTCGCCGACGCGATGGCCGGGATCATGCTCCCCGGCCTCGTCATGGCGTTCCGCGGTCAGCTCGACGAGGAGGCCCGCGAGACGCAGGTCGAGACGCTCGTGGAGGTGATCGCCACGGGCATCGCCGACTGAAAGTGACACGTCACTTGCTTAATGGTCCCAGGCGGATTACCTTGCCGCGAGCACGCGCCCGGAGGAGGCGCTGCGTCTCAACGCGGAGGAGAGAAACCATGGGTCCCCACCCACGCCGGCCCCTGCGCCGGGCCCTGCTGTTCGTAGTCGCGATGTGCGCCGCTCTGGCCCTCGCGCCGTCGGCCGCCTCGGCGGCGACGTCGTACGACCGTCTTGCCAATGTCACCCACACGTCTGTCGCGAGCGGCGGTGGACTCGGGCTCCAGCTCGGGACGATCCAGATCGTCCGAGGCGTCTCGATCACCGGGGTGAAGGTCAACCTGAGCGGCACCCGGCTCCGGGCTGCGGCCAACCTGCGGCTCGCCTGCGTCCAGGGCGGCACCATCACCGGCGGAGGCGCCGGCGACATCAACTTCACGAGCTCCCGGAACTGGTCCGTCTCGCTGGTCGCGAGCACCGGCCCGACCGGCTGCAAGCTTGCGCGGGAGTTCGCGATCGGCCCGAACGCCGACGTCAAGTTCACGCTGAAGTCCCAGGACGGCGTGCTCTACATCCTGCTCGACGGCGTCGGCACGCTGAAGACCACCGTCCCGGGCCTCACGGCGATCGACCTCGATGCGCACATCGGCATCGGCGGCGGCGCCTACGACATCTCCGTCGAAGGCGGGATCCCCGGCGTGTCCGCGAAGGGCGCGATCGCGTCCAACGGCGCGTTCGAGATCAAGGCCGACCTCGAGGGCCTCCAGCTCGGAGGCGCGAAGATCGGCGCGAACGTGCGGCTCGCCCGCGCGACCGGCAGCAGCGCGCTGCAGGTCTCGATCGGCGCATCGCTCGATACGAACCTGCAGATCCTGCCGGGGCTCAACCTCCTGGCGGTCAAGCTCGGGCTGGACAACAACTCGATCACCATCGAGGGCACGATCCGCGTCGCGTGTGAGCGCGGCTCCGTCGATGCGACCGCCATCGGCCGCATCCAGGACCTGCGGAACTTCTCGCTCGACGTCAAGGGCGTGACCGCTGCGCAGGGTTGCGGGTTCGGCAACTTCATCCGGCTCCAGGGCCAGACGATCAGCGGCAAGCTCGCGATCGTCAACGGGCTGCTCCTGTTCGACGCGCAGGTCGGCGTCGACCGGGTGAACCTCGGGGAGCTGCCGCTCACGCGCAACGACTCGATCGGCGTGTTCGTCGACGACGCCAAGGCACGGATCACGAACTCGTGCGACGGCTGCCCCGCCAACCAGCTGCGGATCGAGATCGCCGGCAAGGGCACGATCGCGGTGAAGCTCGGCTTCCTGCCGCAGAAGATCACGGTCGGTGCCGGGCTGAAGGGCGTCTTCGCGATCGACCTCTCGAGCTTCGCGCTCAAGCGGCTGTCGATCCAGCTGACGAGCCTGTCGCTCGGGACCCTGCCGAAGGCCTACGCACCGCTGATCCAGCAGGCGATCGAGCAGGGCTTCGATGAGATCGCCACCACCCCGCCGACCACCGAGGGCGTCACCGCCGCCGTGTCGGGCGGGCCGCTGCTCACCACCTCGTGAGCTGACCCTCCCCCCAAGGAGATGATCGCTCCCCGGCGCCCTCAGGCGTCGGGGGCGATCCCCCGCGCGATGAGGTCGACGACGCCGTCGCGGTACTGCCCGCGGATGTCGTCGTCGAGCAGCCCGCGCAACGCGCGCAGCAGGCTCGGAACGAGCATGTAGAGGATGTCCCCGGCCACGGCGCTCGTCTCGAGGTCGTCGCGCAGGAAGCCCTTGCGGATGCCGTCTTCGAGCGACCCGGCGACCGCCGCGGTGACGAGATCGATCCCGCCAAGGAGGCGCAGCGTCATCTCCTCGTCGACGGACGTGGTCTCGAAGAGCAGCAGCCGGACGAGCCCGGGCTCGGCGTCGACGGTCGCGAAGACGCGGTCGACGAGCTCGCCCATCTTCCCGAAGAACTCCTCGGCGCTGTTGACGTCGCCCAGCGTGGAATCGAGCATGATCGACGCGACGAGCCGTGCGATCGCATCGTCGACGACGTGGTCGAGGATCTCGCGCTTGCTCGAGAAGTAGCGGTAGAAGGTCCCGCGTCCCACGTCGAGCCGCTCGTCGATGTCGGCGATGCCTGCGGCGACGTACCCCTTCTCGGCGAACTCGGCCGAGGCAGCGGCGATCAGCGCCTGCCGGCGTTCGGCGGGAAGCTTCTCGTCAGGTGGA
>JAEMSV010000325.1 GCA_016462625.1 Solirubrobacteraceae bacterium
AGCGAGCCGTACTCGAAGGTCACCTTCTCGCAGCTCGAGAGCCGCTTGCGCACGCTGTCGGCCTTCACGTCGTGGTTGCGCTCCACAACGACGCGGTCCGAGCCCTTGCCGCAGTCGATGTTCGCGGTGGGCGCGCGGGTGATCCCGAGGACGATCCGGTCGTCGCCCTTGCCGGTGGTGACCTTGTCGTTGTAGCCGACGGTGACGAGGTTGTCGCCGCGGTCCCCGGTGACCTTGTCTGCGCCGCCGTCGACGCCGCCCCGGACGTTCGTCTGCCCGGTCTCGGACACGATCACGTCGCTGCTCGTCCCGCCCTTCAGCGTCTGCGCGCTGCTCGAGCCGAGCACGAACTTGCCCGAGTCGGGGTCGAACGCCCCCTGTCCATTGGCGTTCGCGGCCGCGAGGATCGCCGAGATGGCGACGGGCGCGGCCGCATGAAAGGTCGCGGTCATCTCACCCTCCGTAGATCTGCCGCATGCCGAGGATGTCCCCGCGCCCGAGGGTTCTCGGGGCGGTGTTCCCAGCGTGCGTGATGTAGCTCATCGTGAGGTTCGGGCTGCCACGGAGGTCGGCGAGGCCGATCCCGTGCCCGATCTCGTGCGTGGCGACCGCCCGGTAGTCGTAGGCGTCGTCCGCGCCGGTGTTGCTCCAGCGCACGTCCGTGCTGAAGCGCGTGTCCGACTCGGTGTAGCCCTGGTCGTTGCGCCAGACGTAGGTGCAGGCGATGGCGCCCTCGCAGGCGCCGCCGCTGATCTTCCCGTGATCGATGACGCCGACGCCGTCCTTCGTCCCGGCCTTGCGCGTCGTCGTGCCCCGGTAATCCGGGGCGATCGTGGTGTCGTCGTGCAGGTTGTCGCAGTTGGTGACCGACCGGTCCCACGCCTCGTGGGCGGCCTCGAAGGCCTGCTGGGTCCTCTTCTCGCCGCCGAAGCTCTTCGCGTTCCAGCGCCAGCTGTAGGCGTCGTCGGGCCACCGGCCGGGATTCAGCTCGTACGACGAGTCGCTGCATGCGCCTCCCGCGGCGAGCGTCGCGGTGGCGGTCTGCCCGCCGCGGTAGTTGGGATCGCGCGTCGCGTCGCCGGGGGTTCGGGCGAGCACCGCGTCGCGCACCTTCTGCCGGGCGCCGCGCCACAGCGCCGCCCATTCCGCCTCAGACGGCTCGCCGAACAGATACGTCCGCACCCGGTCGGGCTCGACGACGACCGAGGGAACCAGCCGGCGTCCGCCGTCGGGGTCACCGATCGCAACCACGGTCATCGAGATCCGCGGCGTGCCCGTGTCGGTGCAGCGCGTGACCCGGTAGGCACCGTCGGCAAGCGGCTCGGTGACCTCGCTCCCGCTGGCCAGGGAGCGGCGAACCGTGTCGCGCACCAGCAGCCCGAGCTCGGGGACACACGCGCGTGGCTCCGACTGAGCGCCCGTCGCCGGCGTCGGGGCGATCACCGCGGCGGTGATGGTCGTGAGCGCCGCCGTGCGGTGCAGCATCGCGCGCATCTAGCCGGCCTTGGCGTACTTGTCCGCTTGCCCGAACGCGTTCAGCGCGGGCTTCGGACTCCCGTCGGGCCGCAGGATCCCGGTGTGCAACCCCCAGTAGTCGTCCCCGCCGGGATGCGGGGGCAGGTCGATCCAGGAGTAGTAGATCGCGGAGCGCACCCGCAGCTTCTTGCGCTCGCCGATGATCTTCGTCAGGGAGTTCTTGATCAGCTGGGCCTGCTGGCTCTCGGTCTTCGTGCGGCCCTGCGCGACCGGGCCGGTCGTGGACCACCCGAACTCCGTGATCCACATGTCGGTCTTGGTCGCCCCGAGCGAGTTCAGCGCCTCCCGGGTGCCACGCAGCGCCTTCAGCATGTTCTGCGTACTGGACTCGTACGGATGGACGCCGAGGCCGTCGAAGATCTTGCGCGCGCC
>JAEMSV010000326.1 GCA_016462625.1 Solirubrobacteraceae bacterium
GTCGTCGTCGTCTTGCCGGCGTCGATGTGCGCCATGATCCCGATGTTTCGGGTCTTCTCGAGGCTGAACTTACGGGGCATGAGGGCGGAGGGTTACCTTGGTTCCGGGCAAAAGAAACGGGCCCACTCGGGCCCGCGCGCACGACCGGTATGTACCGGGGCCGAGGCGCTATGTGCCGAGGGACTCCATTCGTGAGAGGCGCGCCGACGAGCGGCGCGACGGGGGACTATAGCAGCGGTCAGACGGCTCCGGACCCGGTGCAGGATGGGTGGCGACACACGTCCTTCCGCGCCCCGGCACCGCCGATGCACGCGGGTCAGACTCCGGTGACATCCGCACCAGAATCTGACCCGGTCGCCGCGGTCAGACCGTGAAGCGTCCGACGAGCTCGCGCAGGTCGCTGGCCCGCTCGGCCAGCTCCCGGGTCGACGCTGCGATCTCCTCGGTCGAGGCGCTCGTCTGCTGCGCCGAGGCCGACACCTGCTCGGTGGCGGCGCTCGCTTCGCTCGCGACGTTTGCGACCTCGTCGGTGGCGGATGCCACCCGGTCGATGCAACCTGAGACGTCACTGATGCTCCCCGACAGCGCCTCGAACGCCTGACGGGTCTTCGCCACGGTCTCGGCGGACGACTCCGCGAGCTGGCGGACCTCGTCGGCGACGACCGCGAACCCTCGCCCGTGCTCCCCGGCGCGCGCGGCCTCGATCGCGGCGTTGAGCGCGAGCAGGTTCGTCTGGTCGGCAATCGCGGCGATCTCCGCCGTGAACGCGACACCCTCCGCGGCGACGTCGCGAGCCCTGCTCGCCATGCCGACCGCCTCCCCGGTGATATCCCCGACCGACGAGATCAGTGCGACCTGCCGCTCGGATCCTTCGGCCACCGTGCCCGACGCGGTGGCGATCTGCTCGATCGCCGCACCCGTCTCATCCGTCGTGCTCGTCATCTCGCGGGTGGCACCCGCGAGATGTTCGGCGGTGACGTGGATCTCCGAGACCATCGTCGAGATGCCGGCGCGGGACTGGTTGTAGCCCTCGATGCCGGCCTGCGCACGGCCGAGCATGACGTTGAACACGTCGGCGAGCTCGCCGACGCTCTCACCGGGCGCGGCGTGCAGCGGGGTCGTCACCGGTGTCGCCGCGACCGTGAGGTCGCCTGCGGCCATCGCCGAGAGGCCCTCTCCGAGGCCGACGAGGCAGTTGTCGCTCAGGCTGGTCAGCCGCGTCTGCAGATCGGCGAGGCAGGACTGATCACCCAACGCGACCTGGAGCTGCTCGCGCAGCTGCGTATAGCTGGCGACCGCAGACTGGGCGCGATCGAGCATCACGTTGAAGAGGTCGACGAGCTCGGCGACGTCCGCGTCCTCCGTGGTCAGGTCGATCGGCGTGGTGACCGGGACGGCCGTCTTCGTCATGTCTCCGGCGACCATCGCGGCCAGGCCGTCGCCGAGATCGGCGAGGCAGCGGTCGTTCAGGCTGTGCAGTCTGGCTTTTAGCGCCGTGACCGCAGCGTCGCGGCCGGGCGGTTCAGGCGTGGCGCGACGAGCAGAGCTTCGCCGGGGCAGAGTGAGTCCCACGTGTGCATCCCCATTTTCGTAGACAGCCTGTTGAGAACGGCGTATCCCCGGAATCGGGCACGGGTGGCACAACTGAACCTCGTTCACCTTCCACAAACTACGTTGGCACGTAGCCGCTCGGTGCAGTTCAGCGCACGGGACCCGGCTCCAGACAGGGGGACCGTTCTCACAGTCCTACGTCGAGCCGGATCCGACGGATCACAGCGCTGGACGGATGACGGACGGCCCCCGCACTGAGGGGCCGCCGGGACCGGCAGACGGATCTACCAGCGGTAGTGCGCGAAGGCCTTGTTGGCCTGCGCCATGCGGAAGATGTCGTCCTTCCGCTTGAACG
>JAEMSV010000050.1 GCA_016462625.1 Solirubrobacteraceae bacterium
TCGGCCCCGGCGACGAGGTCCTCGTCCCCGGCCACACCTTCATCGCGACCTGGCTGGCGGTCACCGCCACCGGCGCCAAGCCGGTCCCCGCCGAACCGGACGCCCAGACCGGCAACGTCGATCCCGTCAGCGTCGCCGAGCGCCTCGGTCCCCGGACCAAGGCGATCGTCGTGGTGCACCTCTACGGGCAGGCGATGGATCTCGAGCCCCTCCGGCGCTTCGGACTGCCGATCGTCGAGGACGCGGGCCAGTCGCCGCTCGCGCGCATCAACGGCACGCTCGCCGGTGCCCTCGGCGACATCGCCGCGTTCTCGTTCAACCCCGGCAAGAACCTCGGCGCCTACGGCGACGCCGGGGCGGTCACGACGAACGACCCGGCGCTCGCCGACAAGGTCCGCCAGCTGCGCAACTACGGCACGAAGGTCCGGTACGAACACGAGATCGCCGGCGTGAACTCGCGGCTGGACCCGATCCAGGCCGCCATGCTGCGCGTCAAGCTGCGCCACCTCGCCGACTGGAACGGCCGCCGCCACGCACTCGCCGTCCGCTACTGGAACGGGCTGATGGGCACGCCCGGCCTGCAGCTCCCGCGGGTCGCACCCGGCGCCGAGCCCGTCTGGCATCTGTTCGTCGTCCGCCATCCGCAGCGCGACGCCCTGGCCGAGCACCTGCTCGAGCGGGGGATCGAGACCCGCGTGCACTACCCCGAGCCGCCGCACCTGTCGGGGGCCTACGCAAACGCCGGTATCCGCACTGGCGCACTGCCGCTCACCGAAGCGTGGGCGCGCGAGTGCCTCAGCCTGCCGATCGGCCCGCACATGCCCGCCGAGCACGTCGACCACGTGATCTCCGCGGTCCAGAGCTTCGGCCAGCAGCAGCCCGAGCTGCGCCTCGTCGGCTGAGCCGCACCGGCCCTCAAGGGCCGCGCTGGCACGCCGATGACCCGGGTGTGCCCCTCGTCGCTCCCACCCCTCAGGAGAGCCCAGCATGGCAATGAGCGATTGCCGGATCATCGGCTTCCCCAAGGTGGAAGACCCGCGCGGCAACCTCACCTTCATCGAGGGTGAGAACCACATCGACTTCGACATCAAGCGCGTCTACTACATCTACGACGTGCCGGGTGGCGCTGAGCGCGGCGGCCACGCGCATCGCGGCACCGACGAGCTGCTGATCTCCATGTCCGGCAGCTTCGACGTCCTCCTCCACGATGGGCAGATCGAGCAGCGCTTCCACCTGAACCGCTCGCACTACGGCCTGTACATCCCCGCGATGACGTGGCGGTCGCTCGAGAACTTCTCGTCCGGCTCCGTCTGCCTGGTCCTCGCCTCGCAGGGCTACGACGAGGCCGACTACTACCGCGACCGCGACGAGTTCCGCGCGGCCGTGGGCGCGCAGGAGACCTCGAAGGCCCTCGGCCCGCCGGCCCGCCTGGCCGCGTGACGCAGACCGTCCCCTATCTCGATCTCCACGCGGCGTACGACGAGCTGCGCACGGAGATCGACGCCGCGATCCACCGGGTCCTGGACTCCGGGCGGTACGTCCTCGGCCCCGAGGTGGAGCAGTTCGAGGCGGAGCTCGCCGCGCACACCGGCACGCAGCATGCGGTCGGCGTCGCCAGCGGGCTCGACGCCCTGGAGCTGGCGCTGCGCGCTCTGGACGTCGGCCCCGGCGACGAGGTCATCGTGCCGTCGAACACCTACATCGCGACGTGGCTGGCCGTGTCGGCCGTCGGCGCGACGATCGTGCCGGTCGAACCCGACCCGCAGACGACGCTGATCGAGGCGGATGCCGTTCGCGCCGCGATCACCCCGCGCACCGCCGCGGTCCTGGTCGTCCACCTCTACGGGCGGGCGGCCGACTGGAAGCCGCTGCGCGAGCTGTGCGACGCCCACGGGCTCGCCCTGGTCGAGGACGCGGCCCAGAGCCACGGCGCCGAGCGCGACGGGCGCCGAGCGGGCGCCTTTGGCCACGTCGGCTGCTTCAGCTTCTACCCGTCGAAGAACCTCGGGGCTCTCGGTGAGGCGGGAGCCATCTCCACGGATGATGCCGCCGTGGCGGACCGGGTCCGGATGCTGCGCAACTACGGGTCGGAGCAGCGCTACCACCACCTCGAGAAGGGCCGCAACTCGCGGATCGACCCGATGCAGGCCGCCGTGTTGCGCGCCAAGCTCCCGCACCTCGACGTGTGGAACGAGCGGCGCCGGGCGGTCGGCAGGTTCTACCTCGACGCGCTGCGTGACGTCCCCGGGCTCGTGCTCCCCTCCGGCGCAGGCATCGACGACGCCCATCACATCTTCCTCGTGCGCTCGTGTGAACGTGACGCGCTGCGCGCGCGGCTCACGGCGCTCGGCATCGGCACCGAGGTCCACTACCCGATCCCGCCGCACCGCAGCGACGCCTACGCCGACCTGGCCATGCCCGCCGACGCCTTCCCGATCGCCAATCAGCTCGCCGACGAGGTCTTCAGCCTCCCGATGGGCCCGCACCTGGGCGCAGACAACGCCGAGCGCGTCGCCGCCGCCGTCCACCAGGCGACTGCGTCACTAACGACGTTCGCCCACACCGCCTGATCCTCAGCATGCTCGAGCCGCTGCCCGAGAACCCGAAGATCAGCGTCATCTCGACGGTCTACCAGCACGAGCGCTTCGTCGCCCGCGCCCTCGAGAGCGTCCTGGCCCAGGACTGGCCGCGCGAGCAGCTGCAGTACGTGATCGTCAACGACGGCTCCACCGACGGCAGCCGGGAGATCCTCGACGACTACGCGGCACGCCACCCGTTCATCCGCGTCATCCACCAGGAGAACGGCGGGCTCAAGGCCGCGATCAATCGCGCGATGTCCGAGGTCGACGGCGACCTGATCCGCCCGCTCTCCGGCGACGACATGCTCCCGCCGGGCGCGCTCCGCGTCGCCGCAGAGCACATGATCGCCAACCCCGGCATCGGCCTGCTGTACAGCGACATGACGATCATCGACGACGAGGACCGCGTGACCGCGCCGTCGTTCATGGCCTTCAACGACAAGAAGCCGTTCGTGGGCCGGCCTCTCGGAGAGCTGCTGTCCGCGAACTTCGTCTCCAGCGGGTCGGTGATGCTGCGCGGCGCGCTCCGCGACCATGTGCATCCGCTCCCCGACGAGGCCGCGTGGGAGGACTACTGGTGGGCCTGGCGCGTGGCGCAGGTCGCCGACCTCGACTTCCTCGACACGAGCACCTACCTCTACCGCTCGCACGGTTCGAACATGTCCTTCGGCGTGAGCGGCGCGAAGCAGGCGCATGCGTTCAAGGAGGAGATCCGGTTCCGGCGGCACATGCTGAGCTGCGTGGAACCGGGCCAGGTGAGCTCGGTTTGGGCCATGCGCGGCTACGGCCAGCTGCTGCGCATGGCGACGATCGTCACCGAGCAGCTGCGCGAATCTCCAGAGACCGTGATGCCCGTCACCCCTGAGCAGCGCGCAGACGCCGAGATCGAGGCCGCCGAGGCGCTCGGCGCCGCCGGCCACGGCGACATGGCCCTCGCCAGCGTGCACTGCGTGCGCGCACTCGGCCGTGACCCGCACCGGGACGACATGCGCCAGCTCTCGCGGCACCTGCATGCGGCCGTGCGCGACGGCGCCGACGCACCGAGTGCGACGGACGCCGTCGAGGAGCTCCTCCGCGACATGCGCGGCTTCGTCACGATCGCTGATGCCGACGAGCTCGTCGCGCAGCCCGAGCTTCTACGCGTCTACGGGGAGACCATCTCCGCCGCCGACGACGCAACGCTGCTGATCCACGCCGCGGGCTGGCCCGGCGAGCGTGCCGGCCGCGAGCTCGGCGGCCTCCTCGACCGATACGAGATCACCGCCGACGTGCTCGCCCACCCTGGCCCGGCGAGCGACCGCCCCGCGCTCCTGCGCCATGCGCACGCCGTGCTGTCGGCGCGCGACGGGGTCATGCCCCCGCACTTCGGGGTCGCCGACGCGGCCGCGCTCAGGGCCCGCGCCGAGCGGCGCTGGGCCGTGGGCGACCAGGCTGCCGCCTAGCGGCGATTCTGGCCGACGCGTCACCAACCTCAAGCCCGTCCAGGGGACGCCGACAACCAGGGTGTGACGTCCCCTCGTCGTCGCGCGCTCATTCGCCGAGCGCCGAACTTCATCCACCTCCCAAGTCGCCCCTGATGGCCGAACGCCTCGTCGGAGATCACATCGAGCTTCGGGCACTGCGCCCCGAAGACGCCGAGCGCACCCTCGCCTGGCGCCAGAGCCCCCGTGCCCGCTGGCTGAACGCCGGCGCGCAGACCGTCGGCGAGCAGCGCGCGTGGATCGCCTCGCGCCCCGACAGCGAGCGCAACTACATCATCGAGCTGAAGGACGGCCGAGCCGTCGGGATGCTGTCGCTCATCGGGATCGACCCCGTCCATCGCCACGCCGAGACCGCGCGGTTCCTGATCGGGGACGAGGACGCCGTGCGTGGCGTGCCCGCTGCCGTCGAGTCCATGAAGCTGCTGTACGACCACGCCTTCGGCGAGCTCGGGCTGAACCGCCTGTACGGCCTCGTGCCCGAGGGCAACCGCCGCTCGATCACCTGGCAGTGCTACCTCGGCATGCGCGAGGAAGGCCGCCTGCGGCGCCACCTGTTCTTCGACGGCGTCTGGCAGGACGCCGTGTGCCTCGGGATGCTCGAGGACGAGTACCGGGAGATCGCCGCTCCCCGGATGACGACGCTGATCGCCGCCGCGCGCAGCACCACCAAGGAGACGATCTCATGATCAGCACCCTCGACGAGGGCACCGTCCAGGACCTCATCTTCGCCGCGCTCGAGCGATTGAACGACGACCTCGAGACGCCCGTCGAGATCGCCCCGGAGACCCCCTTGTTCGGCAGCGGCTCCGAGATCGACTCGTTCGACCTCGTCGCCCTCATCGTCGACGTGGAGGCCGCGCTGCGCACGCACGGCCTCGAGGTCACGCTGACCAACGACGAGGCGATCAGCCGCGAGGTCTCGCCGTTCACGGACGTCCAGGCCATGACGGCGTACATCCTGGAACTCGCGCGAGCCGGCTGATGGCCGCCCGGATCCTCGGAACCGGAAGCGCGCTCCCCGAGCACGTCGAGACCAACGACGAGCTCTGCGCGTCGCTGGCCGGCGTGACCCCCGAGGACATTGTGGCCAAGTCGGGGATCCATTCCCGCCGCATCGCGGGGCCGGACGACACCGCCACGGCCCTGGCGACCGACGCAGCGCGTCACGCGCTCGAGAACGCCGGCGTCGCGGCGGATCAGGTCGGCCTGGTCGTCGCGTGCACGTACAGCGCCGACTACGTCTTCCCGCCGGCCTCGGTCAAGGTCGCCGCCGAGCTCGGCTGCGCCGGGCCGCAGTGCTTCGATCTGCAGGCCAACTGCACGGGCTTCGTCAACGGTCTCACCGTGGCCGCCGATCGCCTCGCCGGTGACCCCGAGCTCGGCCACGCGATCGTGATCGGCGTCGAGCTGCAGACGCGCTTCGTCGACCGCACCGACGGCGAGATCGCGTCGTCCTTCGCGGACGGCGCCGCGGCGGCCGTCCTCGGCGCATCCGACGCACCCGGCGGACTGCTCGGCTCGGCCTTCGCGACCGACGCGTCGAACTGGGAGGCCGTCCGCCTGCGCGCCGGCGGCTCGAGCTACCCGATGGGGCACGCCGCGCTCGACAACGGCGCCGGGCACATCGAGCAGGCGCCGCTCGCTCCCGGCCGCCAGGCGATCACGCACCTCCCGGGCACCATTCGCCGTGCGTGCGAGAAGGCGGACGTCGAGCTCGCCGACATCGATCTCATCCTCTTCCACCAGGCCAACCGCCCGCTCATCGACTACCTGATGCGCAAGCTGCGCATCGATCCGTCGAAGACCCACACCAACGTCGAGCACGTCGGCAACACCGGGGCCGCGTCCGTGGGCATCGTCCTGGACGAGGCCGCCCGCGACGGCCGGCTCGCCCCGGGCGCGAAGGTCCTCCTCGCCGCCGCAGGCGCCGGGTTCACGTTCGGCGCGAGCGTCTGGGAATGGGCATGAGCGCCCCGAAGCCGTACGAGGCCATCGAAGTCGGCGACCGCGAGTCGGTCCGTCATCGCGTGACCGAGGACGACGTGCGCCGCTTCGTCGAGATGACGGGCGACGACAACCCGCTGCATGTCGACCGGGGCTACGCCGAGACCACGCCCTTCAAGGACATCGTCGTCCACGGGATGCTCGGCGCCTCCTTCCTCTCGACGGTCATCGGCACCAAGCTGCCCGGCACCGGCGCGCTGTGGGTCTCGCAGAGCTTCGACTTCAAGGCGCCCGTGCGGCTCGGCGACGACCTCGAGATCAGCGCGACGGTGACCGCCAAGCACGACAGCCAGCGCATGCTCGATCTCGACGCGCAGATCACCAACCAGCGCGGCGAGACACTGCTGTCCGGCAGCGGCCGGGTCCGCGTCCTCGAACCGGCGCCGGCCCCCGAGCCGACGCCGGGCCTCCCCCCGGTCGCACTGGTGACCGGCGGCTCGGGCGGCATCGGACGCAGCATCTGCACCGCGCTCGGGCGGGCGGGGCTCAGCGTCATCGTCGGCTTCGGCCGTGACGAGGAGCGTGCCGCAGAGACCGTCCGCGAGATCGAAGGCGCGGGCGGCGCGGCCCGCGCGATCGGCGCCGACCTGACCGCGCCGGGTGCCGGCGCGGACCTCGTCGCCGCAGCCGAGCGTGCGTACGGCCCGGTGGGCGTCGTCGTGAACAACGCGTCGGGGCGGATCACCTCGCGGCCGGTCGACGAGCTCGACTGGGCCGACGTGCAGGCCCACCTCGACGTGCAGGTCCGCAGCGCCATCGAGCTCGTCCGCGCCGCGGTTCCCGGCATGCGTGCCGCGGGCGCCGGGCGCGTCATCACCATCACGTCGCAGGTCGTCGACCAGCCGACCGCCGGCTGGGCCGGCTACGCCATGGCGAAGTCCGCGCTGACCAGCCTGACGATGCACCTCGCCGAGGAGCTCGGCCCCCACGGCATCACCGCGAACTGCGTCGCTCCCGGTCTCACCGATACGCGACTCGTGGGCGACATGCCCGAGAAGGCCCGCCTGCTCGCCGCGCGCGCGACCCCCCGCCGCCGCCTCGGCGCACCGGACGATGTCGGCGCGGCGGTGGCGTACCTCGCATCGCCGGAGGCCGAGTACGTCACGGGCCAGACCCTGCGCGTCAACGGCGGGAAGGTCATGCGATGACCGTCGTCCCTTCCGAGCCGCTCGACCTCGCCGTCCTGAACGACCGCTCGGCGTCGCTCGCGGACGTCAAGCGCGCGCTGCGCGCCGGCGAGACGGTCCTCGCCGACGCGCCCGAGCTGCGGTTCGGCCTCAGCGCGACGGCCACGCTCGACCTGCTCGCGACGATGCTGCGCCGCCGCGCCCTGACCCACGGGCTGCGCGCCACGGTGCACCAGGGCTCGCTGGACGCGCACCTCGACAACATCGAGCTCTTCGCCGCCGAGGGGGTCGAGCACCTCGTCCTCGTCACGACGCTCGACGCGCTCGTCCCGGCCTTCGAGGCGCGAGCCGCGACCTTCGACGACGACCTGCTCCAGGCGTGTAGCGAGCGGCTGCAGGCCGAG
Source organism: Solirubrobacteraceae bacterium (assembly GCA_016462625.1). Next base: position 7,596 of record JAEMSV010000050.1, read on the forward strand.
CTGCGCCTCGCCCTCGACGCCGCTGCCGGGCGCTTCAAGACGATCGACGTCGCGCTGCCGCATCGGCTGTCGCCGCGGACGGACACGCCCTCGAGCCGCGCGATCGACGACGCCGTCGCCCTGCTTCGAGACGTCACCGCGGCGATCATCGACGACGCCCCCGGCGCGCGCGCGCTCGATCTCGACGCCGCGCTGGCCTCCGTCGGGTTCCAGGCCGCCGTCGACCCCCGCTTCGCGCTGCGCTTCGGCGCGCCGTACTCCGCCGCAGCGTCCGACGAGATCGCCCGTCGCCTCTTGCTCACCACCCGCGCAAGCGCGGGCCGCGTGACGAAGGCGATCGTGCTCGACGCCGACGGCACCCTCTGGGGCGGCATCCTCGGCGAGGACGGCCTCGAAGGGATCGCGCTCGACCCGACGCACTATCCGGGCAACGCCTTCTGGACCGTCCAGCAGATCCTCCGGGCGCTGCAGCGCCAGGGCGTCCTGCTCTGCCTCGCGTCGAAGAACAACCCCGAGGACGTCGCCGAGGCGCTCGAAGACCACCCGGCGATGGTGCTGCGGGCCGGCGACTTCGTCATCAGCAAGGTCAGCTGGGACGACAAGGTCGACAGCATCGTCGCGATCGCCGAGGAGCTGAACATCGGCCTCGACAGCCTGGTGTTCGTCGACGACTCGGACTTCGAGCTCGCCGCCGTCAGCGAGCGCCTCCCCGAGGTCACGACCGTCCGGGTCCCGAATGACCCGTGGGCCTGGCCGGGTGAGGCGAACCGCCTCGCGGAGCTCGTGACCACCGGCCGCCGCGGCGAGAGCGCCGACAAGACCGAGCAGTACCGGGCCCGGGCCGCGGCGCGTGTCGACGCCAGCCGCCACGCGACCCGCGACGACTACCTGCGCTCGCTGGAGCTGCGGGTCGACCTCAGCGTCGACGACCGCGCATCACTCGCGCGGATCGCCGAGCTCACGCAGAAGTCGAACCAGTTCAACCTCACGACCCGCCGGTACGGAGAGTCGGAGATCGCCGCGGCGATGGACGACGACGCCTTCGGGGTGTTCGCGCTGACCGTGAGCGACCGTTTCGGCGACCACGGGCTGACCGGTGTCCTGATCGCCCACTGCCCCGGCGACGGCGCGGTCGAGGTCGACGCCTTCCTCATGAGCTGCCGCGTGCTCGGGCGAGGCATCGAGCAGTCGTGCTGGGAGGCGCTGGCCCGTTGGGCGGCCGACCGCGGGTGCACCGAGATCCGCGCGACGTTCCGGCCCACTCAAAAGAACGCCCAGGTGGCCGATTTCTATGACCGACTGGGCCTGTCGCCGCAGACGCAGTCGACGGAGGCCACGACGTACTCCGCGCCGCTCGCCGCCGTTCCTTCCCCTCCCGACCATCTGAAGGTCCATGTCCACTGATCACGATCAGCAGCTTCGCGAAGTGCTCGCCTCGGTCCTCGAGGTCGACGTCCAGGTGATCACCGACGACGCGAGCCCCGACACGATCGAGTCCTGGGACTCGCTCGCGCATCTGAACCTCATCCTCGCCCTCGAGGAGGAGTTCGGCGTGACGATCCCCGACGCGGAGGCCGCGGAGCTGACCTCGCTGCCCCTGATCAGGATCGTGGTCGCCGAGCAGCTCTCCGACACCCGGCGGGCAGCATGACGCAGCAGACCACCAGCGCCGCCGAGCACGAGCGTCTCGCCGGCGTCGCGAGCTGGTTCAGCTCCCACGAGGGCATGAACGGCTGGATCTCCGTCGCCGGCTTCAACGAGCTGCGCCCCTGGTTCACGGGCACGTCGTGCCTCGAGCTCGGCCCCGCGGACGGGGTCATCACCGCACAGCTGATCGAGTGCTTCGACCGGCTGCACGCCGTCGAGGGCTCAGCGGAGTTCGCCGATCAGCTGCGCGACCGCTACGCCGACCGCCCGGGCTTCTCCGTCGACGCGGCGCTGTTCGAGGACTTCCGCACGGACGTCACCTTCGACACGATCTTCGCCAACCACGTGCTCGAGCACGTGATCGATCCCGTCGCCGTGCTGCAGAGCGCCCGCGAGTGGATCGCGCCCGGCGGCCGGCTCATCGTGGGCGTGCCCAACGCGCTGTCGATCCACCGCCGCGTCGCGGTCCACATGGGTCTGCTCGGCAGCCCGTACGAGCTGAACGAGACCGACCACCGCCTCGGCCATCGCCGCGTCTACGACCTGGACACGCTGCGGGCCGATGTCGAGGCCGCCGGCTGGCGCGTCGAGGCCACGGGCGGCACGCTCCTGAAGGTCGTGAGCAACGGCCAGGCCGAGCAGTGGTTCGACGAGTCGATGCTCCAGGGCTTCCTGGCGGTCGGCCGCGAGATGCCCGAGGCGTGCGCCGAGGTCTACATCGTCGCGCAGGCCGACTGAGATGGCGGATCCGGTGCTGCCGCCGCTGCCGGAGAAGCCGGTCATCAGCGTCCTGACGACGGTCTACCAGCACGAGCGGTTCCTCACGCAGGCGCTGGACAGCGTCCTGTCCCAGGACTGGCCAGAGGATCAGCTCGAGTACGTCGTCATCAACGACGGGTCGACCGACAGCAGCGTCCAGATCCTCGAGCAGTACGCGGCGGCGTACCCGCGGATGCGCGTCATCCACCAGGAGAACCAGGGCCTGCGCGCCGCCGTGAACCGCGCCATGGACGAGTTGAGCGGCGACTTCATCCGCTGCGTCTCCGGCGACGACATCCTTCCGCCGGGCGCGCTGCGCACGGCTGCCGAGCACCTCATCGCCAACCCGCACGTCGGTCTCCTCTACACGGACATGACGATGATCGGAGACGACGGCCGTCTGCTCCATCCGTCCTTCATGGAGGCCCACCGGCTGACGCCGCACACCGGCCGGCCGGTCGACCAGCTCATCCAGGGCAACTTCGTCTCGGGCGGCGGGGTCATGATCCGCGGCGCCCTCAAGGACCTCGTGCATCCGATCCCGGACCATGCGGCCTGGGAGGACTACTGGTGGGCGTGGCAGATCAGCAGCGTCGCCGACATCGACTACCTGCCGGTCAGCACGTACCTCTACCGGATGCACGGCTCGAACCTCGCGCTCGGCGCCACGGGCGAGCGGCTGACGTTCGCGCAGGGCGAGGAGCTGCGCTTTCGCCGGTGGATGCTGCGAAACCTCGAGCCCGGTCAGGTGAGCGTTCCGGCGGCGCTCAACGGCGTCGCCCAGATCGGCGTCCTCACGTCCCAGATCGTGGCCGCCACCGCGAAGACGCCCGAGGAGATCCTCCTCGTGAGCGACGAATGGCGGGAGACCGCCGTCGTCGAGGCCGACCAGGCGATCCGCGCGGGAGCAGACGGCGACCTCGAGAGCGCGACCCTGCACATGGCGCGCGCCCTGGCGCTCGATCCCCATCGGCCCGAGATGGCGCAGCTGTACGCCGAGCTCCGCGCGGTGGTGTTCGCACCAGCGCCCCAGCCGGCTCCGGCACCCGAGCCCATCGCGGCGGTCCCCGAGCAAGACCTCCGCAGCCTCGTGCTCGTCGCCGATGCCGACGAGCTGCTCGCCGCACCGGACCTCCTCGCGACCTATGCCGGCGTCATCGCTCCGGACACCGACGCCACGCTGATCATCCACGCCGTCGACTGGTCCCCGGCACGGGTGGCCAACGACCTCGGTGACCTCCTCGAGCGCTGCGGGATCCGCCAGGACGCCGCCCCCGACCTCCTCGCGCACGCCGGCCCCGCCGGGGACCGCCCGGCACTCGTCGAGCGCGCCCACGCCGTCCTCAGCGATGCCGACGCGCCCGGCACGAGGATCGGATCCGGCGACGCGGCGTCGCTGCAGCAGCTCCTCGAAGTCCACGCCAGCCGTCCCGCCGCTGCCTGAGATGCTCGCCTCCATCGTGATCGTCTGCTGGGGACGGCGGGACATGACCGAACGCTGCCTCGAGAGCCTCGAACGGGTCCTGGGCCCCGCGCTCGGCACGACGATCGAGCTCGTGCTCGTCGACAACGCGTCGCCCGACGACACCCTGGAGCTGCTCAACGCCTGGGCGGACCGCGCCCAGGTCATCGCGCTCCCGGAGAACCGGAACTTCGCCGGCGGCTGCAACGCCGGCGGGCGTGCCGCGCGCGGGGACGCCGTGATCTTCCTGAACAACGACACCGTCGTCGAGCCCGGCGTCATGGAGGGACTCGCGCACACGGTCCTCGAGCCGGGCGTCGCCGCGGCCGGCCCCCGCCTGCTCTACGCCGACGGCACCATCCAGCACGCCGGAGTCGTCGCGATCCGCCGCCCGACCGGCGCGGTCTTCCCGTACCACGCACACCACTACCACGACGGGACGATCCCGGCCGCCTGTGCGACGCATGAGGTCGACATGGTCACCGGCGCGTGTCTGGCGATCCGCCGCTCCGTCTTCCTCGAGCTCGACGGCATGGACGAGGCGTACGTCAACGGCTACGAGGACATCGACCTCTGCCTGCGGGTGCGGCTGGCGGGCCACGCGATCGTCTACCGCGGCGACCTCGCGTTCCTCCACGACGAGGGCGCGACCCGCGGGCAGAACCTCAACGACCTGGCGAACCAGAAGCGGTTCTCGGAGTACTGGAGCCCCCTGCTCGACCCTGACGAGGAGCTCGCCGGGCGTACGTGGGGGTCGACGGTCGATGGCACCACACCGGTCCGTGATCGTCCCGAGACGACATTGGCGATGGTCGGCCAGCCCCGCGGGCTCGGCTCTGCCTCCGACGAGATCCGTGCGTTCGTCCTCGCCACCGCACTGGCGGGCAAGCCGGCCGTCGCCCTCGAGCTCCCGATCTCCGCCACCCCGCCCGTGATCGAGGGAGACCTCGGACGGGCGCTCGACGACGCGCTCCGGCGCCGCCAGCCCGAGCGGGCATTGCGATTCGACGTCCATGCGCACGGCCTCCCCGCGCCCGAGGGCCTGCATCGCGGGATGCTCCGCGTGGTGCGCGCCGCCGACATCGGGCCCGTGCCGGCCGGCACCCAGCTGCTGCCCGCCGTGCCCGGCGATGACGGCTTCTGGGTTCCGCCGCCCGTCCACACGCCGCATCCCCGCGCGACGGATCGGGCCGGCGTGATCGTCTCTCTTCCGACCCACCGACCCGAGCTCGCCGCCGAGGTGCTCGCGGCCCTGCGCGCCGTCGACGCGACGGACGTCCGCATCGTCCCGACGGTCGGATCGCGCGGACTTCAGGAGCAGATCGCGGACGCCTTGCCCGACGCGGAGCTGCTGCGGCCCTGCGCCCACGATGACGCGTGGCGCGTTGCCGCCGAGACCGCGGAGATCGCGGTATGTGTGGACCCGGACGACGTGTTCGATCGTCGTGCGCTGATCGCCGCCGCCGTGGGCGCCACGCCCGTCGCGACCTCCGGCGACGGTCCCGCGGGCGCCGTGCTCCCCGAGGTCATCTCCGCCGCGGGCGGCTCGCTGGATCACGCCCTTGCCGCAGCGCGAGAGCGCGTCGGCGACGGTGCCGAGCTCGCCGCCGTGGTGCGCGAGGTCTGCGACCCCGTCGGGGTCGCCCGCCAGCTGTACACCGCGCTCGACGCGTACGCCGTCGCGGCGGCCTGACCGTCGTCAGGACTGGTCGGCAAGGCGCAGCGTGTGCGCCAGCGACGGGTCATCGACGAGCCCCTGTGCGGGCTGCTCGAGCACGGTGGCCCACAGATCGATCGCGTCGGTGCCAGGACGCTGGACCGCGCCGGCCGGCTTGTCGAGCTGCCGGATCGTCGAGACCGGGTGGCTGTTCGCCGCCGCCCAGTCCGTGAGCCCGGCGTGCTCCCAGGACGCGTCCCGGACCGCGTGCATGAAGACGTCGGAGGGATCAGCGACCACGTCGTCCTGCGCTCGGCACAGGATCGACATGTAGCCGGTCCGGAGGCCCTCGATCCCCAGCGGCAGGTCCATCTTGCGGTGGTCGAGATGCAGGCAGTCCACCGGCGCCAGCTTGAGCATCCGCAGCATGTAGTCCAGCAGCGGGATCGTGAGATACCAGAAGGTGTTGGCCTCAGGCTGGAGCCGGCCGGCGTCGTTGAACTCGGCGCGGAAGCCGGGGTCGTAGACGATGTTCGTCGACACCACCATCATCCCGTTGCGGCGCAGCAGCGACCGGGCACTCGCCAGCGCCATCAACGGCGAATAGACGTGGTAGAGCACGCCTGAGAAGTTGATGAAGTCGAAGCTGTGGCCCGCGAGCTTCTTGTGGAGGTCGTACAGGAGCCCGACGGCCGCGAACTCGAAGTCGACGCCGTAGTAGTGCTGGACCGCGGCCAGTCGGTCGTGGCAGTGCGAGACCGCGTCGCTGGCCACGACCCGCGCCGCGCCCCTCCGCGCGAGCGATGTCGGCATCAGGCCGTCCATGCTGCCGATGTCCAGGCAGTGCTGCCCCGCGACATCGGCCTTCCGCGACATCATCCGCGGCAGCATCGGGAAGTTCTCGGGGTAGGTCCCGCGGGTGATCAGCCCGGGCAGCACCTCGACGTTGTAGTACCACTGCACACGCCCGAGCGCGCTGGCGTAGAACTCCTCGGGCGTCGACGGAAATCCCTGGTCCACGGCACGCGACGCTACCGCCATCCGCGGACGCGTGTGCCCATTCAAGAAGCGCCGGCGCGCGCCGAGCACACGGGTGACATGCAGCTTCCCTCAACCGGTCCGGTCGACGCACTGCTCGAAGAGGCCCACGCCCTCTTTGCGGCGGGGAGCTTCGCCGAGGCCGGAAACCGCCTGGAGCGCGCCCTGCCGATGTCCACGGGCGACCCCGCGCGACACCGCGAGATCTGCGGCGACCTCGCCGTGGTGGCCGCGGCGGACGGGCGATACGACGAGGCGACGGCGATCGCCACCCAGGTCCTCGAGGCCGAGGCCGGACACCCGGGGGCGCTCGAGGTCCTCGCCCACTGCACGCAGGCGCGCGAGCAGCTCGCAGGCGCCGAAGCGCTGTCCCGTGAGATCCAGGCCGCGCGCGTCGAGCAGTTCATGCGGCTCTCGACGTGCACCCGCGTGTTAGGCGATCCGGTTCGCACGCAGGCCGTGCAGTTCGTCGGCCTCGGCCGCGTGACGCTCGGGCACAACGTGCAGTTCGGCTGGCCCAGCTCTCCAGGCTTCTACAGCGGCTACGCGTACGTCGAGGCGCGCAATCGCCAGACGCACATCGAGATCGGCGAGAACGTCGTCTTCAACAACAGTCCCGTCCTGATCGGCGAAGGACCGGGCATCCGGATCGGCGCCGAGACCCTGTTCGGTCCGTCGATCCAGATCATGGACACCGATGCGCACGACCTCCACCCGCGCCGTCGGCACGGCGGCAAGATCGAGACCGCACACGTCGACATCGGCCGCAACGTCTTCCTCGGCTCGAGCGTGATCGTGACGAAGGGCGTGACGATCGGTGACGACACCGTTGTCGGCGCCGCGTCCGTCGTCACCAAGTCCCTGCCCGCGGGCGTGATCGCCGGCGGCAATCCGGCGCGCGTCATCCGCGAGCTGGACTACGACTGACGCGCGGACGCGAGCAGGTCCCACAGGACCCGCACGTCACGCCGCACCCGCTCGAAGCCGTCGTCACCGGCGCGCTTGACGAGGTCGACCTCGGCGGGGTCCGCGAGCTTCTGCATCCGCCCCTCGGCGATGAGCTTCTCGTCGACCGCACCGAGCTTGCCCTCGAACGTCGTCCACACCGGCGTCCCGAGCGCGACGGCCTCGCGGTTCATCGTGCCGCCGGCGCTCACCATGAGGTCGGCGTACGCGATGAGCGACTGCGCGTCGATGGCGCGCTCGGGCACGATGAAGCCCCCAGCCTTCGTGAGCTCCTCGCGCTGCTCCGGCGTGCGCGGGAGGACCACCGCCTGCTGCCCGCGAACCCGCTCGAGCACGCCACCGAAGAGGTCGTTCTCGAAGCGGTGGTAGAGCGAGACCGCGGGCGGGGTCCGGATGACCGCGATGGGAAGCGCAGGATCGAGCCCGAGCTCGTCGAGCACGGCCGGCTCGGGCTCGAAGTCGGCGAGGTAGTACTCCTCCTTCAGCCCCTCGTAGCCGCGGATCTTCCCCTTCGCGCCGTACGGATACAGCCGCTCCGGCGGGATCACGTCGGGGACGACGACCGCCTGCGCGAGCCGGCAGTTGACCGTGTGCTGGACCTTCGCCCACTCGTAGTCGAACGTCGTCGCGCACGGGATCCGCAGGAGCCTCGCGGCGACGGTGATGTCGTTCGAGCCGTGGCCGAGGGCGAGGTCGAACTTCTTGCGCGCCGCCCAGCGCACGAGCGCCGTCGAGCGGCTCGCCAGCCCGACGGCCTTCGCCGCAACGCGTCCGCCGCGGTGGTGGCCGACGACCTCGTGGTCGATCCCGAACCGCTCGAGCAGACCGAGGGTCTGCGCGAAGTCACGGGCGGTGACGCGGACCTCGTGGCCGTCCGCCTTCAGCAGCTCCACGATCGGTCGCATGACCAGCACGTGGGGGCTGTTGGTGAGGTCAATCCAGACGCGCATCGGCGATCGCGGCGACGACCTCGTCGACGGCGTCCCGCGTCAGGGCGGCGCCCATGGGGATGGCGAGATGGCGGGCGGCGGCGTGCGCGGTGCCGGGCAGCGGCACGGTCGGCGGCCACGGCTTCATCGCCTGCTGCTCGTGGACCGGCTGCCGGTAGTAGGCGCGCGCGCCGATCTCGCGCTGGGTCAGCGCCTTCTGCAGCTCGTCGGCCCGGTCGTGCGCGATGACGTAGAGGTTCCACGCCGGGTCCGCGCCCACGGCCGGGACCGGGAGATCGACGTGCCGGCCGAGCCCCGCCTCGACGTACCAGCTGCCGGCCTGGCGGCGGCGGTCGCACCAGTCCTTGACGTGCGGGAGCTGCACCCGCAGGACCGCGGCCTGGATCTCGTCCAGGCGCGAGTTGTAGCCGACCTCCTCGTAGGTGACCTTGTCGCGCGAGCCGTGGAAGCGCAGGCTCTGCACGTGCTCGGCGAGCTCGCGGTCGGCGGTGATCACCGCGCCGCCGTCGCCGAAGGCGCCGAGGTTCTTCGAGGGATAGAAGGAGAAGGTCCCGATGGTCCCGAGAGACCCGGTGAGCCGGCCGTCCGCGGTCTTCGAGCCGGTGGACTGCGCGGCGTCCTCGACGACGGGCACGCCGAGCGCGGCGATCTCGTCGATCGGCGCGACGTTGCCAAACAGGTGAACCGCGACGATCGCCTTCGTCTTCGGCGTCAGCGCGGCCTTCACCGTCTCGGCCGTGGCGAGGTACGTCTCGGGATCGACGTCGCAGAAGACCGGGGTCGCGCCGGTCGGCGGGATCGCCTCCGCGCTGGCGTAGAAGGTGAAGCTCGGGACGACCACCTCGTCGCCCGGGCCGACGCCCAGCGCACGCAGCGCGATCGTGATCGCCTCGGTGCCGTTCGCGACCCCGATCGCGTGCGGAACGCCGTGCAGCTCGGCGAACTCGGCCTCGAACGCGGTGACCTGCGGACCGAGGATGTACTGCTTCGAGTCGAGAACGCCGGCGACGGCGGCGCGGAGCTCGGCGTCGAGCGGAATCAGCGGTGCCGAAGGGTCGAAAAGCGGGACGGCCACGGCGCGAGAGTACTCAGTCGGTACCCTGCCTCCCCGTGAATCCGCTCGTTCTCGCGTCCATCACCGACCCGATCGTCAACTTCGCCGTCGATGTCGTGGAGAAGATGGGCCTCGCCGGCGTCTTCATCCTCATGGTGCTCGAGAGCGCCTGCATCCCGATCCCGTCGGAGGCGACGATGCTCTTCGCGGGCTTCAACGTCGCCAACGGCGAGTACACGCTGATCGCCGCGACGCTCGTTGCATCGTTCGCGAACCTCGTCGGATCCTGGATCGCCTACGGCGTGGGGTACTTCGGCCGCGTCGACCTCATCGAGAAGCACGGCAGGAAGGTCCTCATCCAGCAGCACCACCTCGTCATCGCCGACCGGTGGTTCGAGAAGCACGGCGACGCGACCGTCTTCTTCGCGCGGATGCTGCCGATCGTGCGGACGTTCATCTCCCTGCCGGCGGGCGTCGCGAAGATGCCCTTCATCCGGTTCTCCGTCTTCACGTTCCTGGGGTGCCTGCCCTGGATGTTTGCCCTGACCTACATCGGCAAGGAGGTCGGCGACAACTGGGAGAACTGGAAGGACAAGCTGCACTACGTCGACTACGCGGTCATCGCGATCATGCTGCTCGCGGTCGTGTACTTCGGCGTGAAGTGGTGGCGTGGGCGCAACGGCGACTCCGCGCCGACCGAGCCGGCCGCCGACACGACGGGTTAGCGCGTGGCGCTGACCGTCCGGCGCGCGGTGGCGCTGGGGGTGGCGCAGGGCATCTGCGAGCTGCTGCCCGTGAGCTCGTCGGCGCACGTCGGGCTGCTCGCGCGGGATCTCCCGGTCTCGCAGCGGCGCACCCTCGAGGTCGCGCTGCATGGCGGAAGCGCGGCGGTGCTGCCGTGGATGCTCCGCGGGGTCGCGCGCCCCTCGCCGGTGGTCATCGCCGCCGCGACGGCGCCACCGGTCCTCGTGGGCGCACTGGCCGCCGACGCGATCGAGCGGCGCGCCTCCGGCCCCCGGGCGATTGTGGCCGGCCTGGTGGCAGGGAGTGCGGCACTCGTGCTCGCGGACTCGATGTCGCCTTCACGGCCCATATCGCCGTCCTCGCGACATCGCCCGGCCGACGGCGTCGCGCTGGGTCTCGCGCAGGCCGCGGCGCTGCTCCCCGGCGTGTCCCGCCGCGGCGCGACGCTGGCCGCGGCCCGCGCGCGGGGGTTCGATCGCGCGGGCGCGAGTGACCTCTCGTGGGCCGTCGGCGCGCCCGTCATGGCCGCCGCGGCGGCCCGCGGCGTCATCAAGGCCGACCTGCGCGCAGACGCACCCGCGCTGCTCGCCGGCGCGATCGCCGCGGGCGCCACGATGCTCGCCCTCATCCCGGCTCGCCCCGCGATCGACCGCGTCCCCTACCGCGTCTGGGCCGCATGGCGCGTCGCCCTCGCCGCAGTCGCGGGTACGCTGAAGCCGTGACCGACGCGTACGCCAAGGCCGGAGTCTCCATCCAGCAATCCGACGACGCCGTCGGCGCGCTCGTCGGGGTCCTCAAGGGCATCAAGCTCGACCAGCCTTCCCGCTCCGTCGTGGCCAGCGGCCATTACGCCAGCGTCCTGCGCATCGCCCCGAACCTCGGGCTCGCGCTGACGACCGACGGCGTCGGCTCGAAGATCGTCGTCGCCGAGCAGGCCGACCGCCTGGAGACCGTCGGCATCGACTGCATCGCGATGAACGTCAACGACCTCGTGTGCGTCGGGGCCGAGCCGATCGCGATGCTCGACTATCTCGCCGTCGAGACCCCGGATCCCGAGCGGCTCGCCCGGATCGCGCAGGGTCTCCGCGAGGGCGCCGAGCAGGCGAACATCGAGATCCCCGGCGGCGAGCTGGCCGTCCTGCCCGAGCTCATCCGCGGCCATCCGTCGCCCGGCGGGTTCGACCTCTGCGGCACCGCGGTCGGCACCGTCGCGCTCGACCGCATCATCGGCGGCGAGGAGATCAAGCCCGGTGACGCCATCATCGGGGTCCCGTCGAACGGCCTGCACTCCAACGGCTACACGCTCGCGCGCCGCGCGCTCCTGGAGGACGGCGGCCTGACGCTCGACGACACGCCCGAGGGCCTCGGCGCCTCCGTGGCCGACGCGCTGCTCGAGCCGACCACGATCTACGTCCGCGCTGCGCTCGCACTGCTGGAGACCGACATCCCGGTCACCGGGCTCGCGCACATCACCGGTGGCGGCGTGCTGAACCTGCCGCGCCTGAACACCGACGTCGGCTGGGCGATCGACGAGCCGCTCCCAATCCTGCCCGTCTTCGAGGCCGTCCAGCGCCTCGGCGGCGTCAGCGAGCGCGAGATGTGGGAGGTCTTCAACATGGGCTGCGGCTTCATCGCCGTCGTCCGTGAGGACCGGGTCGACGACGCCGCAGCGGTCCTCGACGAGCGTCACCCCGGCGCGCGGCGGATCGGCACGGTGACCGACGCCGCGGGCGTCGTGACCGTGCGCGAGCTGCGCTTCTAGCTCTGGCCGTTCATGTTCACGAAGCCCAGGGCGCCGTCGCCCTTGGCATCGTGCACCCGCCGGATGACCTGGTTCGAGGAGTTGCCCTCGATGGTCTGGATCTTCCCGTCGGGCAGGACCTGCTCGACCAGGCCGATGTGCTCGTCCCAGACGATGAGGTCGCCGGGCTGCGGCGGCTTGCCGCTGCCGACCGGGTTGGCGCGGCCAGTCCGCTGCGCCCACGCGTACGTGGCGTCGACGAGGCCGAAGCCCTGCCCCGCCTCGCCGAGCGGCGCGCCCGCCTGCTTGGCGATGTACGAGACGAAGAAGTTGCACCACGGGCCAACGCCGCTGCCCGCCGTGGCGGTGCGGTATTCGGCGATCCGCGGGGAGTCGTTGGAGCCCGGCGGCTGCTCGGCCTGACCGATCTCCGCCTGCGCGAGCGCGACCATCTTCGCGCCGACGCCGCCGGCGGCCGGGGCCGCAACGGCGCTGAGCGGCTGGGCGCCCACCGGCGCAGCCGTGAGCGCGGCGGGCGTGCTCGCCGTCGTGGCCTGCGTGAGCTGCTGCGCGAAGTTGCCACTGTGGGCATTCGCGCGCTTGGGCTCGAGGGCCTGCTGCAGCTCGGAGATGCGGCTGATCACCGCTTCAACGCTCATCACCAGGATGCTCGGCAGCCGCGCCGGAAACTTCAGCGGGGTGGGCGGGAGTACGAACGAAAGCGGGCGGCCCCGAAGGACCGCCCGCCTCAGTACTGCGAACTGCCTACCGACTACTAGCCGAGGAGGCGCAGGACGCTCTGCGGCGCCTGGTTGGCCTGGGCCAGCATGGAGTTAGCCGCCTGGGAGATGATGTTGTTCTTGGTGAACTTGACCATTTCCGACGCCATATCCACGTCGCGGATCCGCGACTCAGCGGCCGTGAGGTTCTCGGCGTACGACGTCTGAGCGCTGAACGCGTACTCCAGGCGGTTCTGGACCGCACCGAAGGTCGACCGCTGCGCCGACACCGCGTTGATGGCCGCGTCGATCTCGGAGATGTCGCCGGTACCGGCGGCAGTCAGCGAGAAGAACGAGGTGCCCAGGGTCGAACCCAGGGAGATCGTCGCAACCGTGATCTCCTGCGAGTCCTCAGCGCCGACCTGGAACGTGACGTTCCCGGCCGTGTTCAGCAGCGAGATGCCGTTGAACTTCGACGAGGCGCCAATGCGCTCGATCTCGGAAGCGAGCTGATTGACCTCGCTCTGGATCGCCGTACGGTCCGACGTCGAGACCGTGCTGTTCTTGTACTGCACAGCCAGGTCACGGACACGCTGCAGCATCGAGTGAACCTCGGTGAGGTTGCCCTCAGCCGTCTGGATCATCGAGATGCCGTCGGAGATGTTCCGCGTCGCCTGGGTGAGGCCACCGATCTGACCGCGCATACGCTCGGAGATCGCGAGGCCGGCCGCGTCATCCGCGGCGCTGTTGATGCGGAAACCCGAGGACAGCTTGGTGAGCGACTTCTCCGTCGCGGCGCTGACCTTGTTGAGGTTGTTGTACGCGTTGAGTGCGCCAACATTGGTATTGATGCGAAGGGACATTCGTTGACTCCTTGTCGACGATGTGGTTGGAAGTCCCGCCGGCCCGTTCCATGGGCCGGCTTCTTGCTATGTGCACTTCTGCCGGGTGATGCTCCTTGCTTCACCCTGCATGCAACATCATCGGACCGCAGTGGTCCCGGATTGAAGAAGAACGGACGCGAACGGACGAAAGCCTCCCCGGTTCCGGGGAGGTTATGGAGCCTCGCGCGCGTGTAGTAAGGCGAGAGCTCAGAACCGTTCGGATCCGGTGGGTGGCCTCCAACCACGGCGCCACCCACCGGACCCTTCACGGGTAGATCTGTCTGGCTAGCCGAGCAGTCGCAGAACGCTCTGGGGCTGCTGGTTGGCCTGAGCCAGCATGCTGTTCGCAGCCTGGCTGATGATCTGGTTCTTCGTGAACTTGACCATTTCCGAGGCCATGTCCACGTCACGGATCCGCGACTCAGCGGCCGTGAGGTTCTCGGCGTACGCCGACTGGGCGTTGTACGTGTACTCCAGTCGGTTCTGCACCGCACCGAAAGTGGAGCGCTGCGCCGAGACGGCGTTGATCGCCGCATCGATCTCGGAGATGTCCGTGGTACCCGTCGCCGTCAGCGAGAACACCGTCGCGCCGACGGTCGCACCCAGCGAGATGAACGCCACCGTGATGGTCTGCGAGTCATCCGAGCCGACCTGGAAGGTCGCACCCGCAGCCGCAGCGGTGTTCAGCAGCGAGATGCCGTTGAACTTCGCCGAGGCGCCGATGCGCTCGATCTCCGACCCGAGCTGGTTGACTTCGCTCTGGATCGCCGCACGGTCCGATGTCGAGACCGTGCTGTTCTTGTACTGGACCGCCAGATCGCGGACGCGCTGCAGCATCGAGTGAACCTCGGTGAGGGAACCCTCAGCCGTCTGGATCATCGAGATGCCGTCCGAGATGTTGCGCATAGCGGTGTTGAGGCCGCCGACCTGACCGCGCATACGCTCGGAGATCGCGAGACCGGCCGCGTCATCCGCGGCGCTGTTGATGCGGAAACCCGAGGACAGCTTGGTGAGCGACTTCTCCGTCGCGCCGCTGACCTTGGTGAGGTTGTTGTACGCGTTGAGCGCGGCAACGTTGGTGTTGATGCGAAGGGACATCGTCGTCTCCTTGACGTTGATGGTTCGTCCCACCAGCCACATCCGTGTGGCTGGCTTCCTGCCTTGCAAGCCGGTTGATCGGCTGCCCCTCCCCATTCCTTCAGCTAGAGGCCAGCGATCCTGGACGTTCGTCTGGCCGGAATCGGCATCCCCGGTTTATGTGAACCTCGCAAACACTACGTACCGAGTCATGACGTCACGCTTTCTGGGTACCCCACTGAAGGGGACCCCAGTTCTCGTAACCCTATAGCGGGGAGGGGAGGGGAATCTCCTCGTGCGGGCGCGCGCGTGAACCGTGGCGGGGTCTCAACCCCGGGACCGGCCCGCCGATGACCAGGATGTGATCGCCTTCGCCGCCTGCGTCGCCGACCCCGAGAAGTTCCGCACCATCGCCGCTCCGGGTCTGCGTACCGCCACCGAGCCGGACTCGCCCGTCATCGAGGCCGAGACGACGACCTCCATCTTCGAGGCCTACAACGAGATCCTCGACGCGGTCCGCCCGCTCGACGACCTCGAGGCCCTGGTCCTCCTGCACGAGGACACCGAGATCCTCGACCCCGGCTTCTGCACGAAGGTGCGGGAGGTCCTCGCCGACGGGACCGTCGGCGTCATCGGCGTCGTCGGCGGCCGAGGGGGCGACGGGCTTGCCTGGTGGACCGCCCCCGCGAAGGCCGGCAAGGTCACCGAGACGCGTGGCGTCATCGACTTCGGCACGCGCGGCACCGTGGACGTCGACGCGGTCGACGGGCTGCTGCTCGTCCTCTCACCGTGGGCGGTGCGCGAGCTGCGCTTCGACACCGAGACCTTCACCGGCTTCGATGCCTACGACGCCGACATCTGCGCCCAGGCTCGTGCCGCCGGCAAGCGGGTCGTCGTCGCCGAGCTCGAGGTCGCCCACCGGCACAACCGCACCGGCACGAGCCGCACGGACGCCGAGGGCGCCGCGGACAGCGCCGACGACAGCAGCTACGCCCGCGCCGACGAGCAGTTCCGCGCGAAGTGGGCGGCCGGGTCGCGCGTGCAGCTCAAGGCCGCGCCAGCGACCACGGACGACGGCTCACCCACCGGCGCCGGCGTGCGCGACGGCCACGATTCCGGCGACGACGACTACTTCGAGTGGACCCGTCCCGAGATCCGCGTCCTCGTTCCGCCGACCGCCCGCCGCGTCCTTGACGTGGGCTGTGGCGCAGGCGGACTAGGCGCGGCCCTGAAGGCCGAGGGCCGTCCGGGCCTCCAGGTCTTCGGACTCGAAGGCTTCCCCGAGGCGGCCGACCGGGCCCGCGAGCGACTCGACGGCGTCTTCTGCCTCGACCTCGACGGGCTCGAGGAGCTCCCCGAGGACCTCGGCACCTTCGACACCATCATCTTCGGCGACGTCCTCGAGCACCTGCGCGACCCCGCGCGACTGCTGCGCACGCTGCGTGACGCGCTCACCGAGGACGGCGTGATCATCTGCTCGATCCCGAACGTCAAGCACTGGAGCGTCATCATGCCGCTGCTCGTGCACGACCGGTGGGAGTACCAGGACGCCGGCCTGCTCGACCGCACGCAC
The DNA here is from genome assembly GCA_016462625.1 of Solirubrobacteraceae bacterium. The sequence continues at coordinate 23,867 of JAEMSV010000050.1, forward strand.
GTGCACTTCTTCACGCTCGAGGAGATCAGCCTGATGCTCGACGAGTGCGGCTACACCGCGCAGCACGTCGGCGTCAACGACCTCGCTCCGCTGCCGGCCGAGCTGCACGCGCTCGTCGAGGTGGCGGTGGCGTTCGGAGCCGACCGCGAAGAGACCGCGGCCCGCCTCGGCGCGTACCAGTACATGATCGTCGCCGGCCGGGCCTAGCCCCAACCCCGCGAACGTCGTTCTGCCGTCGCTATAGCGACGGTGAACCGACGTTCACGTTCGTGGAGGTGGGGGCGAGCGCGATAAGACGGTCCGGGGTGTCATAGACCGCCTGCGTTGGGAGGCGCGAGACGCTCCAACCTCGGCTCTCCCAGACGGCCTGCTTGCGCGCGTCCTCGACCGGGTGATGGAACTCGCGGCTGTCGAGTTCGATGATGCGGCGCTCCTCGATCCACGTGTAGTCCGCGGACTCACCCTCGATGATGCCGTTGACCAGCGGGATGCGGATGCCGACCGCGTCGAGCACCGCGAGCCCGACCGCCTCGGGATCGCTCAGCGTGCGGTCGATCGGCAGGTGCGCATAGTCCTTTGCGTACCGGCGCAGCCTGCCGGCGCCGCGCCGGCCGGGGTGCCGCGCCAGCACGCGCCAGAGCTCGGGACCTGTGACGGCCTTGACCCGCATCGCCGTGCGCACAAGGCGTCGGCCCGATGCCTCGTTCCGCCGAGCGACCAGATCGAGGACGGTCCTGCCCGGGCTCAGCACCGGGAGGCCGTCGACCTCGCCGACATCCTCGCCGGGAAGCCAGAGCGAGCGGCGGACGACCAACGTGCCGAACCGCTCGATGCCACCATCGCCGCGGCGGGTCACCGTGCTCGTCTCGGGGTCGTCATCGACCAGCCCGTAGAACGCTCCGAGGCTCTCGTCGCTCAGCCACGTTCCCGGTGCCGTGAGCGTCGCGGCCCACCAGCGCTGGTGGGGTGTGAGCGGCCCATCACCGGTGACGTGCACCCCGTCGTGAACCTCGCGCGTCCCGCGTGCGGCCCAGCGGATCCGGCTGTCGGTCCATCCGGCGTGAGCCAGCTGCCATGAGGAGAACGACCCGTGCTGACGGTCCCGGAGCGCATCGAAGTCCATGCCCCAGCTAGGGCGGGAGGAAGCACAACTCGCCCCCACCACAACGTGAACGTCGGTTCACCGTCGCTATAGCGACGGCAGAACGACGTTCGCGTCTATCGGGCGGCGCCGGCCACGTTCGCGCCCCAGCGGGCCTCGAACTTGGCCTTGTCCTGGACGATCTGCTGGTCGATCCAGGCGCGGAGCTCGGGCTCCGTCGTCGCGACCGTCAGCGAGAGACCGTGGCGGATGCGGGATGCGTCGACCAGCTGCGGCGGACGGCCGGCCTGGCGTAGACGATGGAGCAGGTCGGTGTCCTGGAACCAGACGCGGAACTCCGGCTCGAGGAACTCCCCGGGCGCAGCGCTGAACTCGTCGAGCGTCGCGCGGGACAGGCCGAAGCACCAGGCCGCGAAGTCGTGACGCATGGCGCCGTCGATCGTCAGCGGGAAGACGACCGTCGCGCCGGCGTCGAGCGCCTCGCGCAGCGGGGTCCACCACCCGGGGAGGACCTCGACGTCGTCGTTCATCACGACCATGTAGCGCCCGCGCGCGGCCCGCAGGCCGGAGTTCACGGGCGCGCTGAAGCCCTGCGGCGGCGCGCCGTTGTCGACGACGATCAGCTCGTGGGGCACGTCGGTGCGCTCCTGCAGCGTGCGCAGCGTCGCCTGCACGCGCGGGGAAGCCACGTCGAGCGTCGGGACGATGATCGAGAGCTCCGGGTCCGCGCCGAACTGCGCGCGGGCCGAGCCGGTGCGCGACGGGACGGGGGCGACGATGCTGGCCGCGACCGGCTCGACCGCACCCACCCGCGACAGGGCGGCGACGAGCGAGGCCAGGGCGAGCGACTCGTCGACCGGGGTCGCGCGGGCGACCGCGACCGCGTCGCGCAGGATGTCGCGACGGGCGGCGAGCGCGTAGGACGCCACGGGTGCGAGCGGGTCCGGACCGGCGACAGACGTCGCGGCCGCGCGAGTCTCAAGGGCATCGAGCAACGGCGCGAGGAAGGTGGGACCGACCTCGGGAGCGTCGCGGAGGACGACGACCGTCTCGCTGGAGACGCGCTCCAGGCCATCGGCGATCGAGGCCAGCAGGCCGTCGCGCTGCGGGCGACGGACCAGCTCGACATCGCCCTCGACGCGGGCGAAGAGGTCTTCGAGCCCGACGGTGCCGTCGTCGACGAGGACCACGTCGTGGTCGGGCTGGCCATGCAGCGAGGCCAGCGACGTCAGACAGCGCAGCGCCTGGTCGGGGCCGCCGCTCAGGATGCAGAGGATCGTCGTGCTCATCAACCCAGTAGTTCGGCCCGAAATGCCCCGTCTTTAGGGCGTTTCACGCGCGAATAAGGAGCCGCGGGCGAGTTCTCGCACACGTGATCCGAGGGCGCAGCCCGAGCGATCACGCCTGCACATCAATGTGCTGATGACCCTCGTCGTCGGGCGGGGTCGCGTGGCCCGTGCGCTCCTTCTCGGCGTCTTCCTCCCGCTGCTTGCGCCGGCGCTGGCGCTCCTCCTCACGCTCCTCGTCCGTCTGCCGGTGCACCTTCTGCAGCGGATCGACGGGGGGCGAGCCGAGGTTGCGGTTGATCGGGACGATCGGATCGGTCACGCGGCCTCCTCAGCAGCGAATCAGTGGGTTGCGCCGCCGTTCAAGGCCTCGTTCGCCCGTTCCGAGGCCAGCCGGCGCGCCTCCTCGATCTCTGCCAGCACCTCCAGGCGTCGCGCCTGCACGCGATCCTTGGCCTGCTGGAGCTCCGACTTGACGATCTCCTTCCAGATCGTCACGGCGGCCGCCCAGGCGATGAGGTACATCAGGAAGCCCGCGATCAACCCGCGCGCGAGGGAATCGAACAGCGGGAGGCCGACCATCTGGCTCGAGACCAGCGCGACGAGGCCGAACGTGATCAGCGCGGCCCAGGAACGCGACGTCTCGATGCTCCGACGCGCCTTTGGATGGTCGTAGATCGTGTACGGCTGGGGTTCGTTGGCGGATGCGGCCATCGTGATCTCCTAGGCGGACAGCGCCTTCGCCAGCTCGCTGGCATCGGCGACCCGCAGGCCGCGGCCGGAAGAGCCGGCTTCGTTGACGTACGACAGGGCGATGCCCGAGTCGATCGCGAGCTGCACGGAGCCGCCGATGCGGT
>JAEMSV010000051.1 GCA_016462625.1 Solirubrobacteraceae bacterium
GCGACGATGCGGTCGACCGCGAGGGTCTCGCCGCTCGTGCCCAGCGCGACGGTCCCGGAGTCGGGCACCTCGACGACGGTGCTCGCGTGGAGGGTGATCCCCGCGTCGGTGAGCAGGCCGGCGACGGCGTCGCTTCCGGCGGCCCCGAAGACCGCGAGGGGCGCTGCCTCAGGGGTGATGACGGCGATCTCGATGTTGCTGAGCGACATGGAGCGCGCACGCTCGGCGGTCATGAGCGCGAGCTCGTAGAGCGGGAGCGGCCAGGCGACGCCGGCGGGGACGACGAACGCCAGCCGGCTGACGTAGCCACCTTCGACGTCCTGCAGCAGCCCGTGCACGGACTCGCCGTCCTGGCGGCCGCGGAAGGTGGTGGCGTGCTCGAAGGCGGTCTCCTGCGCGGCGCCGAGCGTGACCACGAGCGCGTCGTACGCCAGGGTCTCGCCCTCGCCGGTGGTGACGGTGCGCGCGGCGGGGTCGACGCCCGCGAGCGTGGCAGCGCGGAGTTCGGCACCGGCGTCGCTCGTCACCTGCGAGAGCGCGTACCGGTGCGCCTCGGGACGGGCGAACGGCTCCTGCACGGTCCACGGCCGCACGAGGAAGTCGGCCTCCGGCGTCAGCAAGGTGGTCGAGACGCGGTCCCCGCCGAGGTCGCGGAGGGCGAGGAGCGCCTCGAGCCCGGCGACGCCCCCGCCGGCGACGACGATGTTCAGGGGCGCGGTCGCCGGGGAGTTCATGGCCGGAAGGCTACGACGCACGCCCGCGGTCTGCCACCGGATTCGGCCGCAGTGTCCGGCGTGACGCCGCGGACGGTTATGGTCAGGCCGTGCACGCCACGGCCCCAGTGATCCGCTTGGTCCTCGCCGACGACGACGCGGCGGCGCGGGCGGACGTGCGCGGGCTGCTCGATGCAGAGCCCGGATTCGACGTCGTGGCGGAGGCCGGCGACGTCGACGAGGCGCTACGCCAGATCGAGGCCTACCGGCCCGACGTGCTGGTCCTCGACCTCGACGAGGCGCACAGGACGGACGTGCGGTCGATCCCGGCCGTCGCTGACGCGTGTGCGAAGACGGCGGTTGTCGTGCTGACGACCGAGGACGACACCTCGTTCGCGCGCGAGGTGCTGCGCAGCGGTGCGAGCGGACTCGTCATCGAGGACGGGGACCTCGGGCGGGCGGTTCGTGCGGCCGCGCACGGCGACACGTACCTGCATCCATCCCTCGGCGCCAGGCTCGCCGCCGAGCCGCAACCCGAGAGCGATCTGCAAGATGACCTGACCGGGCGCGAGGTCGAGGTCCTGCGCCTGATCGCGCTCGGCCATACGAACGCCGAGATCGCCGGGCAGCTCGGCCTCAGCGTCCGGACGGTCGAGTCGCACCGCGCCCACATCCAGCAGAAGCTGCGCCGGTCCACGCGGGCCGAGCTCGTGCGGTACGCCCTCGACCGTGGGCTGATCGACACGTGAGCCGCGGGACGCCCGTCTTCGTCGTGGGGTATGACGGTTCCCCGCGAGCCGCGGCTGCGCTCGCGCACGCCGCGACGCTCGCCCGCGGCGGCCGGATCGTCGTCGTCCACGTCCACGAGGGCACGCCGCGCCAGCTTGACGAGCGCTGGAAGTCGGTCCTCGCAGCCGACCAGGAGGCACGCAGCCGTGCCGTCCTCGACGCGCTCCCGGCGCCCAGCGCAGCGGCGCTCGCCGAGACGACGTGGGAGACCCGCGCGGTCGAGGGCCCCGCGCCGGCTGCCCTGTGCCGCGTCGCCGACGAGGTCGACGCCGACGCGATCGTCGTCGGGTCCCACGGCTACGGGCGGGTGAGCGCCATGCTCGGATCGGTGTCCCACGCGCTCCTGCGCGACGCGTCGCGCCCGGTGATCGTGATCCCGCCCAAGGCCGCGGACAGGATCACCGCCGAGATGCCGTCCTAGCGTCATGCCGGACCTGCTCGCCCTCGTCCTCGCGGCGACGGTGACGATGGTGGCGACCGGGGTCGGCGCGCTGCCCGTCATCTGGCTCGGGGATCGCGCGGAACGTTTGCGCGGCGCGCTGTGGGGCGTCGCGGCCGGAACGATGGCGGTCGCCTCGGTGACGGGCCTGCTGCTTCCGGCGATGGACTCGGGGGCACCCGGCGCCGTGACCGGCGGCCTGGTGGCCGGCGGCGTGTTCGTCTTCGCGGCGCGGGTGTTTGTCAACGTCGAAGAGCGCCGCCGGGGCGCGGGTGCCAGTGCGCGCGACGCCGTCCTCGTGTTCGCCGTCCTGTTCGTGCACAGCCTTCCGGAGGGGCTGGCGATCGGCACGGCGTGGGCGTCGACGACCGCCGGGCTGAGCACGTTCGTCGTGGCCGCGATTGCGGTGCAGAATGTCCCAGAGGGCACGGCGACCGCGATCCCGATGCGGCTCGCCGGCGCGGGACCCGCGAGGCTCTTTTGGGGAGCGACGCTCACCAGCCTGCCGCAGCCCGTCGGCGCCGTGGTCGCGTACCTGGCGGTCGAGCAGGTGGAGAGCCTGCTGCCCTTCTCGTTTGCGTTCGCCGCCGGGGCGATGCTCGTGCTGGTCATCATCGAGCTCATTCCCAAGGCATGGAGCGAACAGCCGCGCTGGAGCGGTGCCGCCGGCGCGGGCGCGGGCGCCGTCGCGATGCTGGCGCTGGGCGCGGTGCTCGGCGTCTGACCCTCAGCTGAGCGGGAACGCCGAGCGCGCGCGGCGCTCTCGGCCGAGCGACCGGATCGCGGTGGCGAGGCGGCGGATCCCGAGGTCGATCGCGTCGGGCGCGACGTAGCCGTAGGCCAGGCGCATCATCGTTGTCCCGGGCCGGTCGGGGGTCATGGCGCTGCCCGGCATGATCGACACGCCGAGCCGCTCGGCCTCCAGCTGCAGCGCGCGGTCGTCGAGCTGCGCGTCGAGGGTGACGAGGACGCAGCAGCCGCCCGCCGGCTCGGTCCAGGACGCGACCGGCCGGAGATGGCGATCCAGGGCGTCGAGCATCAGGTCGCGGCCCCGCAGGTACTCGTCGAGGACCCGGTCGAGATGGCCCGCGTAGTCGCCGTCGGCGAGGAACGTCGCCATCGCGTACTGGGTGAGCGTGGGGGAGTGCAGATCGTCGCTGTGCTTGGCGAGCGCGAGGCGGTCGACCATCCCGCCGCTGGCGCGCATCCAGCCCATCCGCAAGCCACCACCGAGGGTCTTCGAGAACGACCCGAGCGCGATGACGTGCGCGGGAGCACGCCGGCGCAGCGAGCCGGGGTCCTCGCCGGTGAACCTCAGATCGGCCCAGACCTCGTCGTCGACGACGAAGAACGCGTGCCGCCGGGCCAGCTCGAGCAGGCGGTCCGCCCGGTCGGGGGCGAGGTCGCGGCTGGTCGGATTCTGGACACGCGACTGCAGGAACACGGCCCGAAGGTCCTCTCGGACCGCGAGCTGTGCGAGCTCGTCCACGTCGAGACCCTGGTCGTCGATGCCGATGGGGAAGATCCGCGCGCCGGCCTGGCGCAGCACCTGGATCGCGCCCATGAAGGTCGGCGACTCGACGGCCACCGCGTCGCCGGGCTGGATCAGCGCCTGGGCGGCCAGCGAGAGCCCCTGCATGGCGCCCTGAACGACGATGAGGTCTTCGGGATCGTCACCGTCGCCGAGATGGTGGGCCAGCTGCTCGCGCAGGACGGGGACGCCCTCGATCGGGCCGTACTGCAACGCCGCGGGGCCGATGGTCTCCAGTGCGTTCGCGGTGTGGCGGGCCCAGAGGTCGACGGGCAGCGTGCGGGAGGGGGGATAGCCGACCGAAAGCGGGACCACGTCGTCGTCGGCGTGCTGCTCGGACGCCGCGGACACGGCGTCGCTGAAGGCATTCGGGGAGACCGAGGGCAGGACGTACCGCTGCCAGTCGGGCTCGTCGGCCGGCGCATCGACCGCGCGCGGGTCGACGACGAAGGTCCCGGCCCCTTGACGGGCGGTCACCTGGCCCTGCTCGCGCATCCGCCGGTAGGCGCGCACGGCGGTGAGATGGTTGACGCCGACACGCTCGGCAAGCTCGCGCGTGGGGGGAAGGCGGTCCCCGGGCTGGAGCTCGCCCGACCCGATCGCGGCCGTGAGCACGTCGATGATCTGCTGCGTGATCGAGCGGTCGCCGTCGCGGCTGATGTCACTCAATGCGTCGATGTATGACATTGATACGTCCTACATTCGGGCCGATACTGAAGAAGGACCCTACCACTTTCTGCCGCACAAGGACACCATATGTCATACACCACTGAATTGAGGGACAGCTCTCCGACGATGACCATCCGCCACGCCGGTGCGGACGATGCGCCCGCCGTCGCGACGGTCCAGCGGCTCGCCGTCCTGGACTCCTCCGCGACGCCGCCGGCGCCGTACCTCATCGCCGAGGTCGGGGGCGTGGCCGTCGCCGCGCGGTCGCTGAAGACCGGCGAGGTCGTCGCCGATCCCTTCACCCGGACCGCCGAGCTCGTCCCGATGCTCCACATGCGCGCCGAGCAGCTGGGCCGCGCGCCCCGCGTCGCCGTGGCGCCTGCCCGCCGTTTCGGGCTCCGCGCGATCTGATCGTGCGCGCGATCATCTAGGCTGCGGCGCCGATGAGCGCCGCAGCAGACGATGCCCAGCTTGTGGAGGAGCGGATCGCCCGCTCGATGCAGGCGGCCGTCTACGGCACGATCCTGACCCTCTCGCTCGTCGCGCTCGCGTCGGAGTACCAGAAGGATCCGCTGCGCGTGATGGCGAGTGTCCTCGCGACGCAGATCGTGTTCTACGTCGCCCACGTGTACGCCGGGCAGGTCGGCGTCCGGCTGGCCACGCATCAGCCGCCGACCTGGGCGCAGCTCAAGCGCGTCGCCCTCGACGAGTGGCCGCTCCTCGCCGCTGCCGGTCCGCCGTGCCTGGTGCTCCTCATCGGCGGTGTGAGCCCGCTGAAGGACAGCACCTCGGAGAACCTCGCGCTCTGGCTCGGCGTCGCGACGCTCTTCCTCTACGGGATCCGGCTCGGCCGCGCCGAGGGCCGCACGGTCCCGGGCATCGCCGCTACGGCCGTGATCAACGCGCTGTTCGGCGTGGTCGTCGTGGTCCTCAAGGTCATCGCGCACTGAGCGCGTGCGACCATCTGCCAGTGGACACGACACGCGTCGACCGATGGCTCTGGGCCGTCCGCCTGTACAAGACCCGCGGCGTGGCGAGTGACGCCTGCCGCGGCGGTCACGTGAAGGTCAACGGCAAGTCGGCGAAGCCCGCGACGCTGGTGAAGCCGGGTGACCGCGTCGAAGCGCGCGCCGGCGACCGCGAGCGGATCCTCGAGGTGGTGCGGATCATCGAGAAGCGCGTCGGCGCACCCGTCGCCGCCGAGTGCCTGATCGACCACAGCCCGCCGCCGCCGCCTCGGACGGTCGCGCCTGACCCCGCCTTCGCACGGGAGCGCGGGACCGGCCGGCCGACCAAGCGCGACCGCCGCACCATGGACCGTCTGCGCGACCGGTGAGCGCCCGCAACCTCGTCAACTTGAAGTCCGTCGACAAGGGCTACGGCAGTCGCTCGGTCCTGCGCGACGTCACGCTGGGCATCTCCGCGGGCGATCGCATCGGCATCGTCGGCCGAAACGGGGATGGCAAGTCGACCCTGCTGAAGCTGATCGGCGGCGAGGAGGACGCCGATCGCGGCGCCGTCACCCGCTCGAACGACCTGAGCTGGGCGACGATCGCCCAGGCCGACGACCTCCGGAGCGACCGGACGATCCGCGAGGAGCTGGTCGGTGGGCGCGCCGACCACGAGTGGGCCGCCGACAGTCGGTTTCGCACGGTGCTCGACGGCCTGCTGGGCGGCGTCGCGATCCAGCGGTTTCCCCACGGGCTCGACACGCCGATCGGCCCGTTGTCGGGCGGTGAGCGCCGGCGGATCGCCCTCGCGCGACTCCTGCTCGACAGCCCGGAGCTGCTGCTGCTCGACGAGCCCACGAACCATCTCGACGTCGAGGGCGTCGACTGGCTGGCCCGTCATCTGGCCGCCCGGCGGGGGTCGCTGGTCGTCATAACCCACGACCGCTGGTTCCTCGACGCCGTGTGCACCCAGACGTGGGAGGTCACCGACGGGGAGGTCCACCAGTACGAGGGCGGCTACGCGGCATACGTCCTCGCGCGGGCCGAGCGTGACCGGCAGGCGTCCGCGAGGGAGGACCGCCGCCAGCAGCTGATGCGCAAGGAGCTCGCGTGGCTGCGGCGTGGCCCGCCGGCGCGGACGTCCAAGCCGAAGTTCCGCATCGAGGCGGCGAACGAGCTGATCGCCGACGAGCCCGAGGCCCGCGACACCGTCGAGCTGCTGCGGTTCGCGACGGCCCGCCTGGGCAACAAGGTGCTCGACGCGGTTGACATAACCGTGGGATTCGGAGAAGGGGAGCCGATCCTGCGCGACGTGACCTGGCGGCTCGGCCCGGGCGAGCGGGTGGGCCTGGTCGGCGTCAACGGTTCGGGCAAGACGACGCTGATGCGAGCCCTGAGCGGCGCCCTGGAGCCGACGTCCGGCGAGGTCGATCGCGGCGCCACGGTGCGCGTCGCGTTCCTCACACAGGACGCAGCGGAGATCCCGGGCGGCCTGCGGGTCCTCGAGGCGCTCGAGGAGATCCGCGGCCGGACGACGACGAGCGACGGGCAGGAGCTGACGGCCTCGTCGCTGGCCGACCGGTTCGGGTTCCGCGGCGAGAAGGCGTGGACGCTGGTGCGCGATCTGTCGGGCGGCGAGCGCCGGCGGCTGCAGCTCATGCGGCTGCTGATGGACGAGCCCAACGTCCTGCTGCTCGACGAGCCGACCAACGACCTCGACGTCGACACGCTCACCACGCTGGAAGACCTGCTCGACGGCTGGCCGGGAACCCTCGTCGTGGTCAGCCATGACCGGTACTTCGTCGAGCGCGTGTGCGACGACGTGTACGCGCTGGGAACCGACGGCGGGATCCGGCACCTGCCAGGCGGAATCGATCAGTACCTGGAGCTACGTGCGGCGGCCGAGGCGGTTCCGGACGCCGGAGCGCCCGTGAAGAAGAAGACGTCCGGCGCGGACCGGCGCGCGGCCCAGAAGGACGTCCAGCGCCTGGAACGGGCGATGGAGAAGCTCGACGCGCGCGAAACGGCGCTGCACGAGGAGATGGCCGCGGCTGCTTCGGATCACGCGCGGCTGCGCGAACTCAACGACGAACTGGCCGCGGTGGGCACCGAGCGCGAGGAGCTCGAGGCGGCGTGGCTGGAGGCCTCCGAGCTGCTCGAGGCCTGACGAACGTTCGTCGATTCCAGCGGACGGATTCGGGGATGGTGCCTACGCTGACCCGACATGAACGATGTGGAGCGCGCGGCGCCGAATGAGATGAACCGTCGCTGCGGCGCCGTCGGCTGCACCGAACTCGCGCAGTGGCGGATCGTCCGCAAACCCGACACCAGCTTGATCGTCGAGAACGCGTACCGGTGCGAGGCGCACCGCAACACCGTCGGGAACACCGCGTCGATGACGGTGATCGGCCACGTGCAGCTGAGCCGGGCTGCCTAGGAGGACGGGAGTTGGTGAGGTGGGAGTAGCGCGGTCAGCTACCTTCGCCGCATGGACTTGGCGCAACGGATCGCAGCGCGGGGGAGCGAGTTTCTGCTCTTTGCCCTGACACCCCCTCGGCTCACGGTCACTCCGGAGCAGGCCCAGGAGATCGCGGATGTGACACAGAAGCGCCTGACCGCTTTGGGCCTCGATGGGCTCGTCCTCTACGACATCGACGACGAGAGCGATCGCAACCCGAAGGAGCGACCGTTTCCCTTCCTGCCCACGATCGACCCTGCGACCTTCCGGGCCGAGCATCTGAAGGATTGGAACACGCCAGTCGTGGTGTATCGGGCTGTCGGCAAGTACGAGGAGGGCGATCTCCGTGCGTGGCTGGAAGCTCAGGACACCGACCGCGCGCTGACGGTGTTCGTCGGCGCATCGTCCCGACACAAGCAGGCAGCGACCTCGCTCGCCCGCGCCCAGGAGCTGTGGGCGCAGACACGACCCGATCTGCGGCTCGGCGGCGTCGCGATTCCAGAGCGGCATACCGGTCGGGGCGAAGAGCATCTGCGTCTGATCGCAAAGCAAGAGGCCGGGTGCTCCTTCTTCGTCACGCAGGTCGTCTACGACGTCAACGCCGCGAAGAACCTGGTTTCGGACTATCGCTACGAGTGCGCAGAGCGAGGCCTCGAGCCCGTACCGATCGTGTTCACGTTCTCGGTGTGCGGATCACTCAAGACGCTGGAGTTCCTGGGATGGCTCGGCGTCGACGTGCCGCGATGGATCCAGAATGACCTGCGCCACGCAGACGACACGCTTCAGGCGTCGTACGAGCACTCGCTCGGTGCCGCGCGTGAACTGATCGAATACTGCCGCCGCATGGGAGTCCCGTTCGGGATCAACGTCGAGAGCGTCTCGATCCGTCTTGCCGAGATTGAGGCGTCGGTGAACCTGGCCGAGGAGCTCGGTCGCGAGCTTCGTCGGTAGGACGCAGGGCCGGTTGGCCCCTGTGCAGGCATTTCTCGGATCTAACGCTCGATAATGTGCGCGCCGTAAACACGGTACGATTGGTGATGGCGCGCCGCCCAGGCACGGCTTTGTTCACACCTTCGTTGCGCCGGGCGGCGCGCCACTTTCCGCTAGCTCTCAGCGAGCCGCCCTTGCCGGACCAACGTGTCCGTCCACGCCCGATCGACCACGGTCAGCGCATCGCGACAGGCGTCGACAGACTCCCTGGCCTCCACGGCCCCGACCCGCTCGCCGCGGTGCACAATGCGGTTGCGGCGCTCGATATGCCGTTTGTGGCGCTCCCAGTCGGCGAGGTCAGTAACGCCAACCCGCAAGAACATATGAAGATGCCGTCGTAGCTCCGGATTAGTGAGTGCCGCCTGCCGAACGCCTTGCCGGAACTCGGCCATCATCGCCTCGCCCACCAGCGGTGCGGCAGCGTCCAGGATCGCGGCCCGCGTCCGCATTTCGCACGCCGCCTGCGCCGCCACCACCGCCCACTCGTAGTAGTGGTCGTTCATCAGTCGTTCAGCCTCGGCCATTAGGCCAAAGTCGCGCGTCGGCCCGAGGAACGTCGCACGAGCCTCCCAGTCGTCCGAGGTGGCCGAAATCAGATGAGGCTCCGAGGTAAGCCCTGCCAGCTCAGCTATGCGGCCGAACTGCCTTTCCGCCCATGCCACAGCATCGGCCCTCGCCGGGGCCCGAGACACGATCTCCATCGCGCGTATGTCGTCCACTTCGTCCTGCCAGAAGTGATAGGTCCCGACCTCCAGAACCCTCGCGGCGTGCTGACTCAGTGCCTCCTGCTCCATCGCGCTCTGAACGGCCAGCGCCACCGACCAACCGTGGTGGTCTCCTTGTGCCATCCGCTCAACGTACAGCTACCGAGCACTGCTGCGGATCAGACGCGCGAGGCACACCGGACAGACCGTGATCGCTCGCGCGGCCGACCAGTCCGGCGGTAGCGACCGTTCGCGGTCGTGGCGACTCTCAGTCCGGCGACCACAGGCATCGCACTCGATCAGCTCCGCACCAGCCCCCGCCGCGCGTCGTTCACCTGTCCAAGCCACTGTGCCCACACAAGTCGGACTGTCCATTTCGGGCTTTAGGCCCATGAAGCTCTGAGTGATCTACAACATCAAGTCGGCCGACCGCAGCGGCATTCCCGGTGCTGCTGGAGGGCAGCGGCGTCGGTTCGGGGGAGACGAGCGGGCGGGCGGCCCGGCGGCAAGCCGCCTGGGCCCGCCGCCCGGGTCGGAAACCACCGGCTGACGATGCCGGGCCATGCAGGGGCGAACGGCGCTCGCCTGCGCTCGCTAACTGCTTAGTCATCGAGGGGGGAGAGAGCCTCTCCGACACGACCTACCCCGGCGGCGGATCGGACCCCGGTGGGTCCACCCAGGTGGCCGTCCTGAACGTCAGCAGCAGCGTGCCCACTGTCTCGGCCTCAGGACACGACAGGCGCACACCCATCACGCAGTAGACGAGACGCCTGAGCCGCAGCACCCGCATGGTGCAGCGCGTCTCCACGGTGAGCTTCCGGTCTACGTGCACCGCCCGAGCGGGCGCCTGGCCCTCCACGACCAGCGTCCGAAGGCCGTTCGCAGCCTCGGAGCCTTTCGTCAGGTACTTCGAGACGTAGTTGGCCGCCTGGACGGCGTGCGACGGTCTGAGCTTGCGGTCGACGAAGCCGTAGCCGTGCCTACGGGCCAGCGAGTGCATGGCCTGCACGTACGTGGTCGCCGCCGCCCGCTGCACGGGCGTCTGGCAGCCCAGGACCACGTGCCAGTGGATCACGCCACGGCGCTGCGGCTCAGGAGCCAGGACAAGACGGCGGAGCACGCCCGAGCCGTGCTGACGGCGCACCACCTGCTGAGCCGACTTGTGAAGCGCACTCATGCGCGCGTCGGCGGACCGGTTCCACTCCCACGCCACGTCCGCATCCACACGACACCCGAGGGTCCCTGAGCACTTCACCCCAGGAGCGTGCGTACACGCGAACGTGTCCCACGGCAGCGACGGCGCCGTCACCGTCGTCATCACCACCTGGCCCTGGTACGCGATCAGGTTCTCGAAAATCCGCGCACGCACGTCACCTAGCCACAGCTCGATATAGCCCGGGCATGCGCGCCGCCCGCACGACGTTCCGAGCGACCTGTACGTCGCGCGGCCACAGAACCTGCAGACACCTGTCGGGACCCGCGGCGGGCGATGCACCGTCTGATGCGGCCGGGGCGCCCTCTCGCGCGGTTCATCAAGTCGGAGTTGCCTCTGTCGTGTGCCCGGCGCGGTCGGATCCACGACCCGCATCGGCCGGGAAGGCCAGCGCTCGGCCATCAGTTCGCGGTGCGCGGCAGCCAGATGGCGTTCTCGGGCGCATCGGCAAGCCCGTGAGAGAGACCCATGGTGTCGTAAAGGCGGGCCGTGGGCTTGTGGAGTCGGTAGAGCTCGCGGCGGATCACCGTCTTGTTGGTGGCATTCCACGTCCAGATCGCCAGGAAGCAGTGGAACGGGACGACGCGGACCCCGAGGAACTTGGCGTTACGCAGGTTGCGGAGGGTGACGAGGTACTCGAACAGGGAGCGGACCTGCCGGTCGACGTTCAGCTCGTCTTGGGTGATCAGGAGCACATCCCAGCCGAGCTTGCGGTGCTGGGAGAAGAAGCGCACGATCTCGGTGCGGTCCTGGTCGCGCCAGGCGCGGGAGTTCATCCAGTTGTGAGCCTCGTCGAGGACCATGAGGCCCCGGCCTTCGCCCTGGCCGCGCAGGCGGATGGAGAACAGCTCTGAGAGGTCGTCGGAGACGAGGACGCGGTCTCGGTAGGCGGCCTCGAGCTTGCGTCGGCGGCCGGGGATGAGGCGGCGGAAGATGTTGGCGCCGGCGACGCGCGGGGCCCAGTCCTCTTCGAGCGTGACGTTGGTGGCGACGAGGCGGCCGGACTGGACGGCGTCGGAGATCGCGCGGACGGCGTAGTAGGACTTTCCGGCACCAGGAGCGCCGACGACGAGAGAGAGGGTCATAGAGCCTTCAGCCACCTCAGTGGGATGCGGACGACGAGATAGACCAGCCACAGGCCGACGCAGACGGTCAGGCCCGCCAGGAGCGGTGCGACAGGGAAAAGCCAGTTCATCCAGCCGACCCACTCAGCGACGGGCGCAGCGGGCGGCGTGGGCATCGCCGGAAGCAGCGACAGGAACGCGCCGAGCGCCAGGCCACAGGCCGCGATCAGGACGTTGATGGCGGAGACAATCGCCCAGAGGACCAGCTCGCCCAGCTGGGTCAGGACATCGAAGATCCCGCCGAGCCAGTCGAGCATCTAGTCATCGCTCCCGCGGCCACCGAAGCCCATCGCGGCGCCCATGAAGAACCACATGCACGCGAGCAGACCGCCGAACCCGATGACGGGCCGAACGATGTCAACGCCCGGCTGCAGGATGCACATGTCGAGCGTGACGTGCCGGTCGTAGCTGACGAACTCGAAATCCCAGGAGGGGCAGCCGCCCGAGCCCGACCAGCCCCCGAGCGCGCCGAGAATCCAGGAGGGGACCGCGAACGGGAACCGGTCGGTCGGGACTTCTTCCATGAGCGGCGCGAAGTCGACGGCGGGGACAGCGGGGGCGTCGAAGCCGCCGGGACCGGGGCCGGTCGGCGTGGCCGCGTCGCCCGGGTTCACCTTGATAGTGACCGTCGTCCCGGTACTGACTCTCGTACCGGGCGCGGGGATGACGGCGACGATCGCGTCCGCCGGTTTGCTCGGGTCGATGAACTCGGGCTCTAGGACGACGAGGTGACCGACCAGACCGAGATAGGCCAGGCGAGTCATGTAGTCGGCATACGTCTCGTCAGCCAGGGGCGAGGGGATCGTGACCGGCATGCTCGACGGGTTGCGCTTGACCTGGACTTCAGAGCCGGATTCGACCTGTGTCCCGGCGTCAGGAACGGTGTCGACGACAGCGCCCGCAGGCAGCTCGTGATTGATGGCTGGGCCCGTCACCGTGGTCGGGACCGGGACCAGGTCGCGGGATTCGAGAAGGTCGGTGCAGTCGGCGTACGCGAGGCCGACGCAGTCGGGCATGTCAACGAGGGTGATCAGCGGGTTCGAGGAGTCGCCGCCGCTGACCGAGTCCACCCAGTTGACGATGTTCCCGTAGGTCTGAGGGTGCGCGGCGATCTCCTCAGCCGCGTCGGTCTGCACCTCTGAGAGCGGCGGGGGAGCGTGACCGCTGGACACCGTGTCGGCCGAGGGTGAGGGCTGCGCGGTCAGCTTCGCGGGATAGAAGGTGTAGCCCACGTAGTTGACGTAGCCAGTCTCATCGTGCCAGCCGTCCGCGCACATGGCAGAGCCCGACCAGGATCCGGAGCCGAAGGCGTACTGGATGCCCTGCGGGTTCCGATACCAGGTGCCCGACGCGCAGTCTTCGTCTTCGTACTCAGTCCACGTCGGCATGGTGACCGGGGAGCCGCCGCCCTCGGGCGCCCAGCGGACGACGTAGCCATCCTCCGGAGCGGTGATGGTGCCCGTCGCCGTCGACTCGACGATGGTGTCCCCGGCGTACCGCGCTTGGGCGTCGTAGGGCACCCACGCATGGTCGGCGGAGATCGCGAGCTCGGGACCGAGGAACGACGAGTAGATCTCCTGCCCGATGAAGTTGCCGATCGTCCACGCGCCGTAGAGCGCGAGTCCCTGACCGGCAGCGCGGAAAGCCGGGGCCGCCACGCTCTTGATACCGGGCAGGACACCGGTTTTGCGACGGAGCGTGACCAGCTCGGCGTGCAGGGCCTTCGAAGTCGGCTGATTGGGGATCGGCCGGTGCTCCTGCAGCCAGAGGTCCGTACAGACCGCGCCGCAGTCCGGCGTGGAAACGGGACCACCACGACGGAGCAGCTGCGCGAGCGCACCGGCCTGGTCGGTCGTGACCCGAGTCACGGCACCCGATGACGGCGGGCTCGCGGACCGCGCCTGAGCGGTCGTCGTGGCCAGTAGCAGCACCACGACGACCGCGAGCAGGACGGCTACGCCTTGACGAGCCGACGGACGAGACGCCAGCCGACCATCAGCGCGAGAAGGGAGCCAGCGACGGGAAGCGCCACCGTCAGCGCCTCCTGCACCTGGTCGCTGATCCCGGTCGTCACGGCGTCCAGCTCGAACTCCGCCACGCCCAGAATCGGGATGAGGTTGCCCATGAATTTCACCTCCTGTGTGTGGGTTTGGGGTCATTGCGCCGGGGGCTCAACTGACGAGACGCCGGACGATGGATAGGGCCGTGGTAACGCCCCAGATTGAGCCCAGGCAGAAGAAGCCCAGGCCGAAGCCTTCGAGGAACGCTTGCGCCACGGTGGGGCTCATCGCTGGGCCCTCCGGGCGCGGCCTTCGATCACGAACCGCACGACCGTCACGACGCCCCAAACGACGTAGGCGACCAGGAGCAGGCCGATGGCCGCGTGCACCAGTTCCGTGATCACGCCGCACCTCCGAGCACGGACCGCCAGATCATGCCGCCGAGGACGAGCGCGGTGATGAGACCGCCGATGAACATCACCGACTGCTGGCCCAGGTCGGACATTTCCGACAGCGCCGTATCGCTGCTCGAAAGCCGCACGTAGGACGGCGTGGCGTCTGAGCCGCCAGGGAGCGACGGCGAGCCCGCGTTCGGGCCCTGC
The DNA here is from genome assembly GCA_016462625.1 of Solirubrobacteraceae bacterium. The sequence continues at coordinate 14,183 of JAEMSV010000051.1, forward strand.
GCGGTGATCGCCTCGGACACGTCCTCGGTAGCCGCCACAAGGTCGGCTAGCTGGTCATCGAGGGCCGAGAGCCGGTCGTTGGTGACGGACAGGCGCTCGTTGGTCGTGTCGGCCTTCGCGTTGGCAGCAGTCGCCAGAGTTTCGATATCGGCCAGGTCTTCGAGCCGAACGTCGGAAGCGGCAACGATGCTCTCGATTCGATCGAGCGGGCCGCGAGCGATCCCGAGCGGAGCAGCGCCCTTCAGCGGCGCGAGAGCCGTATCGAGGAGGCCGAGGCGGTGCCGGATCGAGCCGAGATAGTCGGTCGTGACGTAGCACTGGGCGAGCCCGGAGGTGACGATGTGCGTCGCCGTGAGCGCCGAGGCGCACGGATCGTTGGGAGCCGACCCACCGTCATACGCCGTCAGCGCATCGTTGGTGTACGTCGTGGACTCCGCGATCGCAGCCTTCGCGACCGGCGACGGCTTCGCGGCCGCAACATCGATGACCACCGCCGCCCAGACCACCCAGAACAGCAGCGACCCGAGCGCCGCCCACAAGACCACCTGCGGTCCGAGAGGGGGCCGTCCGTCGCCGGACGGCCGATGCCGCATCGGCATCTCAGAGCCCCCGCTACGCCTTCGCCGCCTCCTTGGGAGGCTGCCCGTTCGCCGCCGCCTGCGACGGCTTCATGCCCTTGACGACAGGCTTGAGGATCGCCCGACCGACCCGAGCGCGGCCGTCACTGTCGTGATGGGCCTTCTGCGTCGGCGTGAGGTCCAACGTCAGGTCCACCAGCGTGAACTCCGGCAGCCGACCGCTGTCGAGCCCCGGGGCCAGCGTCGCCGTGAAGTCCTCAGACGCCTCGCGGTCGTACAGCTGGACGTACTCGACCACCGAACCGTCCCGCCGCTTGACGTCCTCGCCGTAGTTGCCGTAGCCGAGGATCACGACACCGAACACATGCGCTTGCACAGGAAACCTCCACCAATTGGGATGAAGGCCACCGCTGGCTTTTAGGCGCGGAGCAGGCGGAGAGCGTCAGTAGACCGACTGCGACCGGCAGTCGGAACCGAATGGGACTGGGCGCAGCCAGCCCCGCGCAATACCGCGATGGCACGACTTTGTTCACGCCCTAAATGGTAGCTAATCGGCGGACAGAACGCACTGAGCAACTTCAAAAGATGCTCATTTGCAGGGACTCTAAACCCAACGCTCGATAATGTGCGTTATGTAAACCACGATCAAGTGGGCTGCGCTTGTCAGACGTCGTGATGCGTCATGACGTGGATGTCGGCGTAATCACGGACTGTTCGAGCAAGACGCAGATCGGTGGTCAGGAGCGGGCGGTCTGCAGCTTCGGCGAGCGCCACGAACACGCCGTCGTCGATCGTGATGTTTTCGCGCAACTGCCAGGACCGGATCAGCAGCGGCTCGACGGGAACCTCGTGCACGCCCAGATCGAGGAAGTCTGCGAGCGCTTCCTCTGCGCGGCGGGTGGTCAGCGAGCCAGATGAGACCTTGGCTCGTAACACTCGTCCTACTTCGATCCACAGGAGTCCCGGTGCCAGCAGTGCCGGCTCTGGGGCAACGAGCGCATCGTGCAGTGCTCGGCCTGGACTGGTGTTCATGACGAGGTCCAGGCACGCGGAGCTGTCGAGGACCATCAGGCCGAGCGGTCGCGCATGCGGCGAACGGCATCAGCAAGCGGCTCGCTGAGCTTCGGCGAACCGCGCTGTCCGATGCGCTCAAACAGGTCGCTGCGCGTCGGCCGTGATGCTGCGCGGTCGAGCTCTTCGCGGACGAGGTCCGACAGCGTGCGGCCTTCGCGTGCCGCCTGCGCCTTCAGGGCACGATGCGTTTCGTCGCTGAGGTTGCGGACCTGAAGATTCTGAGTCATGCACTGCGCACCATAGCATGCGTCGTGCAGTACATCTTGTGCCGCGGCCTGCTCTCTGACGGCCTTCGTTCTCGGTCTCAGATTCGCGTCGCCGTACACGAACGAATCGCGTTTGGGTCCGAGTCCTGACTGTGCACAGAGCACACTCATATGGGCAGACGATCCGTATCCGCCCCAGGCACGCGGCTTAAGGTGTGCGCACTGTCCCGTTCGATCGAGGTAAGCAGAACGATGTCTCTCGCGGCACCCCCCGTCACCGTTCGCAGGATCCCGAACCCGGCCGAGCCCGTCCCTGCGGTCGCCGTTCCCACGCTGCTGCTGCTGATCGGCGCCCAGGTGGTGTGGATCGGGACGGTCGCCCTCTACCTGACGGACACGATCGCGTGGTGGGCGACGATCCCGGTCCTCGCCGTCGCCAGCTACCTGTTGTTCACCGTCGCTCACGACGCGGCGCACAACTCCGCGTCGAACAAGAGATGGCTCAACGACCTCATGGGGCGCCTGTCGACGCCGATGTTCGCGCTGCACGCCTCATTCCCGATCTGGCGCTACGTCCACATGCAGCACCACCGGTTCACCAATCACGACGACGGCAGCGACCCGGATGCGTACACGATGTCCGGCCCGAGATGGCAGCGGGGGCTGCGGTGGATGACGATCGACTACTACTACGTCGCATTCTTCGCGCCCAAGCTGCGGACGCGCAAGGCGAAGGAGCAGGCCGAGGCAGCGTTCTTCCTGCTGCTCGGCATCGCGGTCCCGATCGCCCTGATCGCGACCGGGAACGTCGTGACATGGCTGGTGGTGATGTTCGTCCCCTCACGCCTCGCGATCACATGGCTGGCGTTCGCGTTCGACTACCTCCCCCACCACGGGCTGCATCACAAGCCTGCCGAGGACAAGATGAAGACCACCCGCAACCGCATCGGCGGAGAGCGTTGGGCGTCGGTGCTGATGCTCTACCAGAACTACCACCTGGTCCATCACCTGCACCCGGTCGTCCCGTTCTACAGGTACATCGCCGTGTGGCGCCGCAACGAGGCCAAGTACCTCGAGAACGGACCCGCTCTCTCGACGCTCGGCGGCCGCGAGATCACCCCGGATGAGTATCGCCGCATGCGCGACCTCGTCGACCACCACGGATGAGGAAGTACATCGTCGGTTAGCGTCTGACCGTGACGTTGTCAGCGGAGAACCGGGCCTTGGCCACGGTGTGGTCACGGGAGGTCCATGTGATCGCCCAGGCGATGTTCGACGAGCTTACGGACCAGATCGAGGTCGTCACGGCAGACACCGAACTCGCCGCGCTGACACTCGCTTCGTGCTCATCGAACGTCGAGGCGATCCTGTCCATGCTGACCAGTGGGATTCCCGCCTCGGCCGCCCAGGCACCCGTGACCGCCCTCGAGCACGCGCGGGCGATGGCCGCCCGCGGCGCCGAGGTCAACGACACGCTGCGCTTCTACCGACTCGGGCAAGGTCATTTCCTGAACCGCTGGGCCGAGGCGCTCGAGCGCAGTGTCAGCGACCCGGTCCGGGTCCTTGCCTCCTTGCGGGAGGCCACGAACTTCGCCGTGGAATACATCGACCTGGTCTCGGCCAGCGTCAGCGCCGAGCACCTGGCCGAGCGCGAGCGACGCCAACGCCGAAGCGCGCTGCTTCGCGCAGACCTCATCCACTCGCTGCTGGCCGGGGAGCCACACGACCCCCACGCGGCCGAGCGCACACTCGGCCACCGCCTCGACGGACCGCAACTCTGCGCGGTCTGCTTCAGCCCGCGGCCGACGCGGAGCCTCGAACCGGTCGCCCAGGCCGTGGCCGAGGCGTGCGGCGCGTCCCGACCGCTCGTCCTCCCCGACGGACCCGGCGCGCTCACGGTCTGGCTGTCGCCGCGAGACCCGACCGAAGAGCATGCTGACTTGGTCCGCCAGGTGCTGGACACCGAGCCACACTCGGTCTCGGTCGGGCTGGGAACCGTGGGCCGCGGGCTCGACGGGTTCCGCACCAGCCACGACGAGGCCGTCCGAGCCCGGCGCGTCGCAGAGCTCACCCGCGCCCCCACCGGCCTGACCGCCTTCGACGACGTCGCCCTCCTCGACCTGCTCCTGCGCGACGTCGAGAGCGCCCGTCGCTTCGTGGGACGGGAACTCGGGACGCTGGCCGACCCCGAACCCGTCCACCGGCGGCTGCGCGACACGCTGCGGGCCGTGCTCGCGCCGCGCGGCGGGATCACCCAAGCCGCGCGTGCCCTGGGGGTCCACCGCAACACCGTGCTTCAACGCGTCCGCGCGGCCGAAGCGCTCCTCGGGCACCCCTCCGACCGGCGCGCCGTCGAGTTGCACACCGCCCTGCTGCTCGCGGACCTGCTCCCAGCTCTCGAAGACGCCGTTCCGCGTGGCACTGGGCGCACGCACTTCTAACGGAACACCAGACCAGGTGGCCACGACCGTCCCGGAGATAGGAGGCGACGACGTGGTGGGAGTGGACCGACGAGCTCTGTCCGTTGGCGGCTGGTGGGATGCGAGCAGCGAGCAGGGTGCTCTGCGCACGACGACCGGCCGACCCGGCGGGCTCTGCTCGGTAGCGTCCCTTACCCATGTCGCCATCAGACGCCGATCGCGCCGCAGACGCACAGGACGAGGCGCGGCGCTCTGGCACCGGAGGCCACCGCTCGGTCATGGAGTCGCTGCTGGCCGACGTGGAGCACCTCGCCTCGATCGGCGGCTGGTCGTGGGACCTGAACACGCGCGAGGCGACGTGGTCAGACGAGATGTACCGGATCCAGGGCCTCGAGCCGCAGTCGGTGCCGGCCAGCGCCGAGCTGCTGCTCAGCTCGGTGCCCGCGTCCGACCGTGGGTACGTGGCGGCGCTGCTGGAGACGGTGGTCGAGCGCCCTGAGAGCATCCCGCCGGAGGGGGTCGACATCGCCTACCGCGTCGTGCGCCCCGATGGCGTCATGCGTGAGCTGCGCGCGATCGGCCGCATCGAGCGGGACGCCACGGGCCGACCGGTGCGCTGGGTCGGTGCCGCGCAGGACGTGACCGCGCTGCGGCTGACCGAGCGCGAGCTCCAGGCCTACTACGCGGTCTCGGTTGCGCTGCGTGACTGGGACACCTTCGAAGACGGGGTGATGGGCCTGCTCACCCGACTCGGAGACGCGCTGGACTACGGGTACGGCGCGCTCTGGGTCTGGGACGAGGACCAAAACCGCCTGGTCTGCCGAGCGTTCTGGAGCTCCCTGAGGACGCCGAGCGCTGCCGAGCCGACGCGGTTCGAGCTCTCGACCCGGGCGATGGAGTTCGCCCCCGGCGAGGGCGCGCCGGGCCGCGCGTGGGCGCAAGGCCGCCCCATCGTCGCCGCCGACATGACGGCCGATCCCAGCTTCGGCCGGCCCGACGCGGCGCGGGAGCTCGGACTGACGTCCGGCGTCGCCATCCCTGCGCTGACCGACGCCGCGCCGCTGGCCGTGTTGACCTTCTACAGCACCGACCGCCGGGCCGGAACCCCGAGCCTGGAGCGGACACTCGGCGCTATCGGGCGCGACCTCGGCGCGTTCCTGGCGCGCCACCGCGCGCAACTCACCGATCGCACGCTCTCACCGCGAGAGCTGGAGGTGCTCCGGCTCGCGGCCGAAGGACGCTCCGGGCCGGAGATCGCTCGGCAGCTGGTCGTGAGCCCGTCGACGATCAAGACGCACTTCGAACACATCTACGAGAAGCTCGGGGTCGGTGACCGCGCCGGAGCCGTCGCCTATGCCCTGCGCGCGGGCATGATCGACTGACGCCAATCCGCCGATCGTCCGATGGAGCACCGCGCACTGGTGTGCCGATGCTGTGAGGGTGTCGTTCACGGGTCAGGATCTCGCGCACGGATACGAGTCACACGCCGAGGCGCTGATGCGGGCGCTGCCCGACGGGCTCCTGCTGTCCGACGGCCAGGGCCGGATCATCGAGGTCAACGACGCGCTGTGCACCATGATGGGCTACGACCGCGACGAGATCGTCGGCCTCCAGCCGCCCTATCCGTGGTGGCCCGAGGAGCAGGTCGCGGAGATCACTGAGAAGTTCGCCACGTCGATGACCGAGCGGTCGGCGCGCTGGGAGCTGACGTTCGAGCGCCGCGACGGCCGGCGCTTCCCCGCGAGCGTCACGTCCTCCGCGCTCGCAGTCGGCGACGGTGTCGCGGGCTTCGCCAGCGTCCTGCGCGACACGACCGGCGAGCACTGCGAGCGCGAGCGCCTGCGCGCCGCCGAGGCCCGACTGCGCCAGGCGCAGCGCATGGCCGACATCGGGAGCTTCGAGGGCGACTACCGGACCGGCGAGGCGCGATGGTCAGAAGAGCTGTTCCACCTCCTCGGCCTCCCGCCGCGTCAGGACCCGCAGACGCTCGCCGAGGCCCGGGCGCGCCTGGCCGACCCTGACGGCCGACACCTGATGGAGGTCGCGGACGCGACCCGAGCCGACGGCGAGCCGCGCGAGCTGGTGCACCGCTACCGCCGCGGCGACGAGGTGCGCATCGCCGAGATGCGCATCGAGGCGCTGACCGACCAGCACGGCGAGTGCTACGGCGTCCGCGGCACCATGCAGGACGTCACCGAGCGCTCCCGTGCCCAGGCCGAGATCCACCTGCAAGCGCATCTCCTCGACGCGGTCGACGTCACCGTCGTCGCCACCGACCTCGCGGGGATCATCACCCATTGGAACCATGGCGCCCAGCGCGCGCTGGGCTGGGATCCGGGCGACGCCATCGGCCGCCCGCTCATCGAGCTGACCGCGGTCGCCGGACAACTGGGCACGACAGCCGACGTCCTGGACGAGATCCGCCGCGCCGGGCAGTGGGAGGGCGAGCTGGAGGTCTCCCGCCGCGACGGCACGAGGTTCCCCGGATACGTGCGTGCGTCCCTCTTCCACGATCTCGACGGCGCGCGCGCCGGCATCGTCGGTGTGTGCGTCGACGTGTCGACCCAGATCGAGACCGAGCGGCGCCTGCGCGCCGCCAGCGACTACCAGCGCGCGATCACCGACAACATGGGTGAAGGCCTCTACACGCTCGATGTCGAGGGCCGGTTGATGTACCTCAACCGCGCAGGCGAGGAGTTGCTGGGCTGGCGCTCGTTCGAGCTGGAGGGCGAGGTCATGCACGACATCACGCGCGGCCCGCGGCTCGACGGCATCGCCGTTCGCAGCGACGAGCACGTCTTCGTCCGCCGCGACGAGACGGAGCTGCCCGTCGAGGTGACCGCGGCCCCGTTTCAGACGGCCGACGGCGTCCGGGGCACTGTCGTCGTCTTCCAGGACATCACCGAGCGCAAGGAGCGCGAGCGCGAGCTGGAGCGCCAGCTCGAGCAGGTCTCCTGGATCGGGCGGCTGCGCGCGGCGCTCGCCGAGGACCGCTTCGAGCTGCACGCGCAGCCGATCGTGGACCTCGCCACCGGGGCGACCGTCCAGCACGAGCTGCTCATCCGCCTGCGCGACGAGGACGGGACACTGGTCGCGCCGGGGCAGTTTCTGCCGACCGCGGAGCGCTTCGGCCTCATCGGCGAGATCGACCAATGGGTCACCAAACAGGGGATCGGCCACGCCGCCTGCGGCCATCCGGTGGAGCTGAACCTCTCGGCGCAGTCGCTGGGCGACCCCGACCTGCTGAACCTCATCCGCGCCGAGCTTCGGCGCACGGGCGCCGATCCTGCGCTGGTGGCCTTCGAGATCACCGAGACCGCGCTCGTCCAGGACGCGGCCGCGGCGGAAGCGTTCATCACGCGGCTGCGCGAGCTCGGCTGCCGCGTGGCGCTCGACGACTTCGGGACCGGCTACGGCGGGTTCACCTACCTGAAGTGCCTGCCGATCACCGACCTCAAGATCGATATCGAGTTCGTCCGCGACCTGACCGAGAGTCACGCCAGCCAGGAGGTCGTGCGCGCGGTGGTCTCGCTCGCCCGCGGCTTCGGGCAGCAGACCGTCGCCGAGGGCGTCGAGGACCGCGCGACGATGGACCTGCTGCGCGAGCTCGGCGTCGACCGCGCCCAGGGCTTCGCGATCGCCCGCCCGGCGCCGGTCGCGGACGTGTTCCGCTCCGTGTGAGGCCCGTCCCTGCGGCGTAAGCTCAGTCGCCGTCCGAGGTCTCCTGCTGCCCGCCGCGCGGGCGGTAGGCCGCGTCACGCACCGCACGGTCGCTCTCGACGAGCGACCCCAGCGCGCCTCCCACCGTCGCCACCGACGCCGAAAACCACGCGAGCCGCGCGTACTCGCCGACGGTCGGCGACGTCGAGACCTGATCGTGGAACGCGGCGGGCGGGATCGTGACTGCGGCCGCGAGCGCCAGGATCAAGACCAGGGCGAGGTAGAGCGCCGCGATGCCGATCGCCAGGGTCGTGATCGTGACGACGTTGAACAGCACGACGCGCTCGCGGGCCGCGTCGTCGTCGCTGCGCTCCCACAGGCCGTGCGCGACGACGAGCGACGCGAGGATCATCACCATCGACAACGCCGCCACGGCCGCCAGTCGCGGCCACGCGCTCGCGTGCGCGATCGTCCAGATGCCAGACGAACTCAGTGCGTAGGCCCCGGTGCCCAGGGCGGCGGTGGACGACCGCGATAGGCGGGCCATCACGCGGGCAGGGCGATTGGCGCGGATCATCCCGGCGAGCAGGCGCAGGTTGTTGCTCACCGCGAGCTGGGTGAAGCGCAGCGAGCCGAGTCGCGCGCCGGTCTCGAGAGGGAGCTCCGCGGCCAGCTCGGCGCTGCGGGTCCGAAGCCGCTCGTCGCGCCCGTCGTCGGGACCGTCGGCCGGGCCTTCGCCGAGCAGCCCGCTCACGAGCTCGACCGCCGCGTCGTGGAGCCGGTCGTCGACGCCGACGGCTCCGAGCGCCGGGACACTGACGAGGCCGACGCCGTACGTCGCGCTCGCGGTCGTCACCACGGGCCGCCGGCCCACGTGCAGCGGGAGCTCGGTCAACCCGATGCCCATCTGCCATCCGCGGCCCAGCAGGTGACGGCGCACCGAGTCCGTGAGTTCCGACGGCTCCGCCGAGGCGTCCGCCGGCTCGGTCTCGCACACCTCCGCGCGCCAATCCGTCCGGCTGTCGACGTGCTCGCTCAGCGACTCCGGAAGACCCTCGACGAGCTTCTCGGCGCGGCTGCGACCGTCGTGAGACGCGACCACGCCGACGACGATGCCGCGGCTCATGACGCTCTGGAGCAGGTCGCGAGCGACCTCGTCCGACCATACGCCCGTGCGCACCGCCGGGCCCCCTCGGACCAAGGGATGTCTCCCTTGCGATTGGCGAACGCGTAGGTGTTCATCCCATCCCCCTACCCGGATGTGTGGTCATCGCGACCCGTTCTCGGATGCCTGCCGAGCCGATCGGTCTCAGGCTGGTTCGTTCCCGAGTCTCACACTGGCCCTGCCGTCTGAAGCGCGTTGACGATGTCCTCTGGGGACGAGTTGTCGCCCGAATGCCGGGCCCGGTGCTCCCAGACGACCGCTCCGTCGGTGTCGATGACGAACGTGCCTCCGAGCTGGCTCATATCCGCGCCGGTCCGCTTCGCCTTGTGCCCCTTGCGTGTGACGCGAACGATGCTCGGCCATGCTCGCGGGCCCAGGACGCTCAGCCAATTGCCGCCTGCCAGTCCCGCGGCCTGGTGCAGCGTCGTGTCGGGAGCGACCAGCAGGCCGAAGTCAATTCCACTGGTCCGTCGGAAGTCCGCCGCGTGCGCCGGCGTTCCCATCCCGATCGCGACGATGTCGCCGCCGGCGTCACGGATCCGTCCGATGTCCTGTTGCAGGTCCGCGGCGTGCTCGCGACAGAACGAGCATCCGAAGTGGCGCAGGAACACCAGCGCGACGGGCCGTTCCCCCCACGTCTCTTCGAGTCGAACCGCGACCCCCGAGTCGTCGACGAGCGACGTCTGACCGATTCCCCGCGTGTTCACAATGGGCTCCCCATACCGGCTCCTGACAATGGACGTTGTCAGTTTGTATCGTATTGCCGTCCCTCGTTCAGCTCGTCCGGCGGTAGCGAACGTGCGTGGCCAGCGGCGAATGCAGGACCTCGACGGGCTCCAGCCCGAACGACTCGACGCCGTCGAAGATCCGCTCGCCGGACCCGAGCAGCACCGGAGCGATGTCGAGTGTCAGCTCGTCGACGACCCCGGCGACGAGCGCCTGCCGCACGGTCGAGGCGCCGCCCGCGATGTCGACGCCGTTGTCGCCGGCCGTCTCACGCGCCTGTGCGTAGGCGGCGTCGAAGCCGTCGGTGACGAAGTGGAAGGTCGTCCCGCCCTCCATCTCGATCGAGTCGTGGGCGTGATGGGTGAGCACGAACACCGGCGCGTGGTAAGGCGGCTCGGGGCCCCACCACCCGCGCCAGTCCTCATCCCACTCGCCGCGGATCGGCCCGAACATGTTGCGGCCCATGACGTAGGCGCCGCGCGGGCGCATGAGCCAGCCGGCCGCGGTCTCGTCGGCCTCGTTGGCGCGCTCGTCGCCCATGTGCCAGCGGTGCAGATCGTGTCCGCGCTTGCCGAGCGGGTGCTCGCGGCTCTGGTCCGGCCCGGCGACGAAACCGTCGAGCGAGAGCGACATGTGGCAGGTGGTGTCCGGCATCAGTCCTCAACTCCCTTCCGAAGGATCTCGGTGACGTACGCAGCCAGGTTGCTCAGGGTCTGCCGGCCGCCCTCGATGGCGTGGTACCTCTCGACCGCCTCGTCGCGCAGTTCCTTCGTCGGGAACACGGTGCGCATCTCGATCCGGGTCGCCGCGCCGTCGGGCGCGAACGTCAGGACCGATTCGAAGGCGTTCGGGTCGTCGCGAGACTCGCCGTGCAGCAGCGCGATCCGCTCCGGCGGGGCGATCTCGGTCCAGGTGATCCACTCCGGGTAGTCCGTCCCGTCCGGTCCGTGCATCGCGAAGTCCCACACCCCGCCGACGCGGAAGTCGAACGCCCGCGTCGTGGTGGTGAACCCCTCGGGTCCCCACCACTGCGACAGGTGCCACACCTCGGTGAACGCCTCGAACACCAGCTCCCGTGGGGCGCTGATGACCCGGGCGATCACGATCTCGCGGTCGGCCGTCGCGGCGCTCATCAGCTATTCCTCATCGTTTGCCGGCTTGAGCTCCTGCACGTACGCATCCAGTCGGTCGAAGCTCTCGTTCCAGAACCGCTCGAATCCGCCGGTCCACTCGTGCACCGGTCGCAGTCCGTCGGCGTCAAGGCCGTACAGGCGCTGCTTGCCGGCCTTGCGGTCCCGCACCAGTCCCACCTCCCGGAGCACCCGCAGGTGCTTGGACGTCCCCGGCTGGGTCATCCCCAGCTCCTGAGCCAGCTCGGTCACCGGCCACTCGCCCGCCCGCAGCAGCACCAGGATCTCCCGGCGCTGCGGCTCGGCGATCGCGTTGAAGACGTCCGACGTCGTTGCGGCGCGTGCCATCGCTCAATCATATGCCGATATCGGAATACGTCAAGCCAGGGATGCGCCGGGGGTGTGAGCATTCTCCGTCGTCAGCCGAACCACAATGCTCACACCCCCGCCCCGATCGCCCGTTGCCGGCGGGTCGCCCTCCAGGATCAGGCGGCCGCGCCGGTGCGGATGAAGGTCGGCTCCGTGGAGGTCGAGCGGGCCGCGTCGTACGCGTACCCGAGACCGGCGAACTCGGGCAGCTTGCGCGGGCTGCGGATGCGCTCGCGCACCAGCCAGCTCGCCATGGCCCCGCGCGCCTTCTTGGCGTGGAATGAGATCACCTTCAGCGCGCTCGGGTCCGACTGCGGCGCGTCGAGAAAGCGCGGTGAGATTACCTTGGCGCCCAGCGCTTGGGTGTCGACGACCCCGAAGTACTCGGCGCTGGCGAGGTTCAGGAGCACCGGTGGCCCGGGTGACTCCGTCAGGTCCTCGGCCAGGAGCGCCGTGACGCGGTCGCGCCAGTAGGCGTACAGCGAGTCGCCAGCCGAGGTCGTGAGTCGCGTGCCCATCTCCAGGCGGTACGGCGCCATGAGGTCCATGGGGCGCAGAACGCCGTAGAGCCCGGAGAGAATGCGAACCGTCTTCTGCGCCTCGATGAAGTCGCGCTCCCCGAAGGTCCGCGCCTGCATCCCGACGTAGACATCGCCGGCGAACGCGAGGACCGCGGGGCGCTCGCGCCCGGGCTCGAACGGGAGCGTGAAGTCGCGGAAGCGCTCCGCGTTGAGCGCGGCGAGATCGTCCGAGATCGACATCAGCTGCCCGATCTCCTCAGGCGCCCAGGCGGCGAGCTGGTCGGCCAGGACCTCGGCCCCGTCTAAGAGGCGGGGCTGCGAGTGCTTCTTCGTCGGAAGCTTCGAGTCGAAATCGAGGGACTTGGCGGGCGAAAGGACGGTCAGCATGAGCCCGACCGAGCCTAATGCTCGGCGTCAGTATTCGCCCTTGATCACGAAGAACGAACCACGGATGGTGCCCGCGAGCTTGGACTTCTGACGGGCGAACTTGAAGCGCTCGGCCAGCTCCGCCGGGACCTCCATACCGTCCGAGAGCTTGAATCCGACGGCCCTCTTCGGCTTCTCGCCGTCGACGGTGTACATCACATTGATGGACAGGCCGCTCTCGTAGAACACGTACGCCATGCGGATGTTCTCCACCTGGAACGCGGTCGCCTCCAGCGGCGGCGAGTCGATCTTCAGGTCGCGCTCGTCCGCGAGGATCTTGGTGACCCACGCGATCGCCTTCTTACCCTTCGGGCTGTCGGCCGGCTCGACGGTGAACACGTGGTCGTACTTGTTCTTGAAGTACCGCGCCTCGTTGGCTCGGAGCCCGGCCAGGGCGTCGACGACCGGCGACGACTCAAGCCCGACGGTCGACACGGTTGTGAAATCCACTGCGTAGGACAAACCTGCTCCCTGCTTCGATGGTGGCGTGCGTTCTCTCGACGTGGTGATCATCGGCGCCGGTGCTGCTGGCCTGATGTGCGCGCTGACGGCCGCCGGACGCGGCCGTCAGGTGCTGCTCATCGACTCATCCAACAAGGCCGGCAAGAAGATCCTCATGTCCGGCGGCGGCCGGTGCAACTTCA